>JAPLKL010000041.1 GCA_026388095.1 Elusimicrobiota bacterium
ACGAGGTCCGCCCCAGATGCATTTCCGCCGGCCTTCGGCCGTCGGTTCCGCGCGACTCTGCGAGTCGCGCGGCCGGTTTATGAACCCAAGCCCATGCGGCCGGGACTTTTTACGAGAGGCTCAAGTATTGTGTCCCCGAATCAGCGGCCGCGCTGGAGCTGGTCGAGCCAGCGCAGCTTGGGGTCGGAGATGGGCTTGTCCTGCAGGACCGAGGACTGGCGCAGCTGGTCCTCCTCGATGAGCTGCTGCTTGCGGTCGAGGTTCTCGTTGATGACCTGGTTGTAGCGCTCCACCAGGTTGTTCTTGGCCACCCAGTCCACGCCCCCGGTGTCGCCTGACTTGCGCGCCTCGTCCAGCCGCCAGGTCATGAAGTCGTGGATGAGGTCCAGGCTCACGGGCTTGCTGCTCTTGGCCGCGAATTCGATGACCTGCGGGTCGCTCTTGAGCGTCTCGAATCGGGTGCGCTCCATCTGCTTGACGTAGGAATCGATGAGGGCCCAGTCCACCTCGACCGAATGGCCGAGCTTGACGGACTGCGCCTGGGCGAACTCGTGCACGGACGGGTCGTTGCGCAGGTTCACGAACACGTCGTTGTTGCGGTACATATCCTCGAAAGTCGCGTCCTTCTGCAGGGTCTTGATGTCCATCATGAGGCGGAAGTTGCGCTGCGCGCCCAGCAGCACGCGGCCCACGTCGATGCGCCCCTCGGCCTGCAGCAGATGCACCGCGCTCATCTTGTTCGGGTCCATGACCAGCATCTCGTAGTTGGTGTAGCCCTTGAAGGCGTCGAGGCGCGGGTCGCCCTTGTCGCCCTTGTAGTCCAGGTCCAGGCCGCGGCCGCCCACGCGGGTGTCGAGCAGCAGGACCTTCACCTTGCCCGACTTCATGCCCGAGAGGTTCATCTGCTCGGCCACGTTGGCCTGCGGACGGTTGAGGCGCAGGTACTCCGCGTCCGAGAACACCTGCGCGATCTCGCTCTCCGAGGCCAAGCCGGACTTGATCAGGTACTTGCGCACGGTCTTCAGGGCCCGCGTGTCGGGCAGGCTGATGACCACCAAAGCCGTGGAGCCCTGCGGCCGGCTCACCCCGGCCAGGTAGTCGCGCACGCCGATGTCGGAGATGCTCCTGATGTCGATCACCGATTCCTTCTGGCCGGAAAGGCCCTGGCTCTCCAGGAAGGCCTTGACCGGCTCCGGCGCCCGGGCCAGGACATCGGGCGTCTTGATGGAGACGAAGCGGCCGCCCTCCATGGTCACGCCCTGGCGGCCGCGCAGCATCGCGAAGTAGTCATAGACCGGGCCGTCGGGCAGCTTCTCCAGGTCTATGACCATGGCGTCCTTCTTGGCCAGGCCCTGGGCCTCCAGGTAGGTGCGCACCTCGGGCGGCGCGTTGGCCTCCGGGGCCAGGACCTCGCCGGGGCGCACGGCCACCAGCTGGCGCGAGCGCTGCTGGCCCTTGAGCATGGCCTCGGCCACGCCCGTGTACTTGCCGCCCTCGCCCTCGCGCACGTCCACGCTCTGGTTGGCCGGCTTCTTGGCGCCCGAGCCGCCGATGGAGATGCCGCTCTCGCCCAGATGCTTGATGTACTTCTCGCCGGCCGTAGCCGAGAGGGCGAACATGCGCGTCTTCTTGTTGGAGGTCACGTCCTTGATGGTGGAGAGGGCCTTGTGCGTGTAGGGCAAGGTGATGTCGGTGCCGTATTCGAGCTCCCAGAACCGGCGCGTGGGGTTGTCCATGGTCTCGAACCACTGCCCGTTGTGGATGACGTTGGTCTTGTGGGTCAGGTTGTCCATGCGCACCGTGGCGATGTCGTCGTAATAGCCGCGCACCAGGTTCATGAATTCCTCGCGCACCCAGCTCCCTTTGGGCTGGATGGACAGCTTCGGCTTCCATGGCGGCCAGACGGACCACTCGACTTGGTACTGCTTGTTGGGGAACAGGTACGAGGTCAGCGCGTCGGCGAAGAGCTTGTCGCGCTGGCCCGCGGGCATCAGCGGGTCGGCCAGGATCTCCTTCATCATCTGCTTGGAGTAGTCCCGGGTCAGGCCGGTGATGCGCTCGTCGTAGAGCTTGATGGCCCGGTCCTGGGTCATCTGCATGCTGCGCAGCTGCACGTCCACCCCGGTCTTGAGCGCCGCCTCGCGCGCCTCGGCGCCCTGGAACACGGACTCCAGGCGCTCTACGAAGGAGGTCTCCAGGCCCGGCTGCGCCGCGCGCAGGGCCTTGAGGAAGCGCTCGCGCTCCGTGGCGTGCAGCCCGGCCATGTCCATGGCCTCGCCCAGGCTCTTGAGCGTGGCCTCCCGGTCGCCGGGCGGGAGGCTGGAGAGCTCCTGCCACTTCTCGGACTGGGTGCGCAGGATGGCCTCGGCCTGCTGGCGCAGCTTCAGGGCGGCCTCGGACTCGCCGGGCTTGGCCAGGCCCTCGACCGACTTCAGGCCCGCGCTGAGCTCCTCGGCGCCGCCGGTCATGAGGGCCTTGGACTTCTCCACGGCCTTCTTGGCCACCTCCCCCTCATCGCGCTCCCAGATGGGGCTGCGCGCCACGGCGAAGGCGTCGGCCTTCATCTTCTTGTAGATCCCGTAGAGCGGGTTCTCGGCGCCCGCGTAGGCGTCCAGGAGGGCCTTGCGGCCCTGCAGCAGGCGCAGGGCCGCGGCCTGGCTCTCGGCGTCGCCCTTGTTGATGAGGTCCAGGATCTGCTTGGAGTTGTCGCTGAAGCGCGCCTCGGCGACCCTGAGGTCCGCGGCGGTGATCCGCGTCTGGGCCGTCTCGCGCGAGCGGGCCAGCACGGCCTGCACGCCGTCGGCCTCCGCCTGGAGCGTGCCCAGCTCCTTCTGGAACGGCTCGATGGGCCGGCCGGCCTTGGTGGCGTCGAGGATCTGGTCGTCCACGGCCGCCATGCGGCGGCCCACCTCGTAGAGCTTGGAGACGTCGGCCTGGTAGGCGTCCAGGACGGCGTTCTGCTCGGGGCTGAAGGACTGGCGCAGGGCGGCGAGGTCGGTCTGCGCGCCGGAGAGCCGGGCGTCGCCGCGACGCTGGCCCAGGCCCGCGTTGATGCCTTGCGTCTCGGCCTTCAGGGCCTGCAGCTCCGTGGTCAGGGAACCCGGGACCGCGCCGGACTTGGCCGTCTCGCCCATGCGTTCCGTCAACGCCGTCATGCGCTGGCCCAGCTCGAAGAGCTTGGCCACCTCGGGGGCGGCCCCGGAGCCGCCCTTGCGCAGGCTCGCGAACTCCTTCTCGCTCTGCAAAGACCGGGAGACCTTGCCGCTGACCAGGTCGATCTGGCCCTGCACCCCCTCGAGGCTCTGGCGCAGGGAGGCCGAGGTCTCCGGGTTGGCCTCCGCCGCCATGCGTTGGCGCAGGTCCGCGGCCCGCTCCAGGAGCGTGCCGAGTTCGGTGACCCGCTTGACGTAGCCGTCCAAGGTCTTGGGCGCGCCTGCGGCCTGCTCGGACTTGGCCTGCTGGGACGGGAACTGCTCCTGCAGCTCGAAGACCTTCTCGACCAGGCGCTGGGCATGGCCGAACTGGTCGCCCGCGAAGCGCTGGGCCAGAGCCACCTCGCCCTGGGCCAGGCGCATCTCCGACTGCAGGGCCCCCTTCTGGGCCAGCAGGTCGCCCTTCTCGCCCGTGGTCTTGGCCAGCCGCTCGTCTAAGCCCGCGATCTGGCGCTTGAGGGTCTCGATGCGCGCTTCGGCCTTCTCGCGCAGGCCCGTGGCCTCCAGGCGCAGGCTCTCCACGCGCGCCTGCGCGTCGCCGCCCACCAGAGGCAGGAGGTTCTCCTGCCGGGTCAGGTTGTCGGACACCTCCTGGTTCATGGCCTTGCGCGCGACCGCGTCCATCACGACGCCTTGGTCGAGCAAAGAGGAGATCTTGGCCGCGGCCGCCTGCACCGAGCCCTTGGTGGCGTCGGGGATGCGCGCGGTGGAGTGCAGGACGTTCTGCTGCGCCTCCACGGCCTCCTTGAGCAAAGCTCCGAGGTCGGCGTCCTGCGGGGGGTTGGCCAAAGTATTGAGGAGCTCGCCCGTGGAGCGGCGCAGGACCTTGGCCTGCTCGCTGGCCGCCAAGTCCTTGGAGCCGAGCAGCTTCTGCTGCTCGACGAGCAGCTCGCGCACCACGGCCAGGTTCTCGGGCGTGGCCTGGGCGCGGGCCGCGTCCACCGCGGTCTGGACCTCCTGGCTCTTGGCGAAGAGGCGCGAGAGCGCCTCGGGGAAGGTCGCCAGGCCCGGCGCGGACATGGCCGCGTTGAGCGCGGAGAGGTGCGTGCGGATGGCCTCCTCGGCCTTGATGCGCCCCGCCGGGCTGTCCGCGCTGGAGAGCTGCTCGGCGGCCTTGAGCAGCTTCTCCGTGGCCGCGCGCGCGGCCCGGGACTCGGGGGTGCGCACGTCCAGGCCGTCGATGACGGACTGGGCCTGGCGGGCCTGGACCTTGACCTTCTCGGAGAGCTCGGCCGCGTCGCGCTGCAGGAGCTGCTCCATGCGGGTGTTGAGCTCCTCCATGCGGGTGTAGACCGAGTTCTTGCGCGTGATCTTGCCCGTGGTCTCGCCCAAGGTCAGGGCCGGCTGCAGGGCCGCGCCGTCCATCTCGTCGCCCAGGATCCAGACCTTCTCCACGTAGGTGCCGCCCTTGTTCTTGGCCTCCGCGATCTTGGACTTGAGGCCCTCATAGGTGTCGAACTCGAGCTTGGAGCCCACCTTGCGCAAGGAGCGCCATTCCAATTGGGCCTGGGCGTCGAGGTTGGACTGCACCGTGAAGAAGCCCACCTCCATGTTGTGCATGCGCGCGTCGGCCTCGGCGATGGGCATGAGCCCCTCGAAGGCGAGCAAAGTCTTGCCCCCGCCCGTGGTCAGGCGCATGAAGCCGCGCACCGGGGCCCCGCCCTTGCCCATCTCCACGACCTTGGTCAGGGACTCGAAGTAGGTGACGAACTGCCCGGGCCGCCAGCCGCTCAGGGCCGTGTTCTTGGAGTCGTGCAGGATGTAGGGGGCGCCCTTCATGTCGCTGTTGACCGCGGTGCGCAGGGCCGCGGCGTCCTCGGGCGAGATGGCGCGGCTGCTCAGGGCCTCCTTGATGCCCGTGTTGAACTCGCCCAGCATGGTCTTGAAGGGAGCGGCGTCGGCCACCGTGGTCTTGCGCGCGGCGTCGGGGACCGCGTCGCGCCACTTGGCCAGCTTGCCGCCGAAGGTGTCGAGCAGCTTCTGGACCCCGGGGCTGCCCTCGTACTGCACGCGCAGAGCGGAGAGCTCCTCGTTGACGAGCGCGTGGGTGGTCTCCACGTTGTTGAAGCTCTGGAAGCGCCCCTCCTGGGCCTCGATGAGCTTGAACATGCTGGAGAGCGCGTCGAACTGCTCCTGGGTCAGGGCGCCGGCCTTGAACTTGGCCTCGACTTTCTGGCTGAGGTCCCGCGTGACGTCCATGTAGGACTTCTTGGTGACCTGGAGCTCCACGTCCTGGCCCCACTGGGAGACGTTGTCCTTGAGCTCCTTGATGAAGCCGCCCAGAGCCTCGGCCTGGGCCTTGGTCTCGTGGACGTTGGCCGCGCTGGTCTTGAGGAGCCTCTCGGCGGGGCCGCCGGCCTTGCCCAGGCTGTTGGAATCGAGGTAGCGCTGGATGTAGCCCTGCGCCAGGCCCTGGATCTTGGGAGAGACCGCGATGCCGGCCGGGAGCTCCTCGAGCATCATGGCCGCGACCTCGCGCTGCACGCCGGGGTTGACCCGGCCGAAGCCCTCCACGTTGCTGCCGGGCTTGGCGCCGAGGATCTGCTCGGCCAAGGTCGGGTTCTTGACCAAGGCCAGCACGCACTGCTTGCGCGCCTCGATGCGCACGTCGTCCGTGTTGAAGAGCTCGCCGATCATCTTGCGCTCGGCGGGGTCGGAGCGCGAGATCTTGAGGAAGGCCTCCGGGTTGATGGTCCCGAGGTCGGCCTCGGCGTTGCCGCCCGAGACGAACTTCTTGAGCTCGCGGGCGATGGCGCGGCGCTTGATGTCCTTGGTGACCAGGAAGTTCGCGTCGGCATCCTTGGAGCCGTGGTAGGTGAAGTTGAAGACGCGCTGCATCAAGGGCGGCTTGTTCTTGCCCAGCATGGGCAGGTAGCTCAGGTCCGCCTCCGCGTTGGCCAGCTGGGCGTCCTTGCCCGCCTTTATGTACTCGTCCTCGCCCTGCGCGCTGCGCTGGAAGGACTGGGCCGCCACCTCGTACTTGGCCGGGTAGGTCGGGATGAGCAGCCAGAGCGGCGACTCGGACCAGGCCGCGCCTGTCTTCTCGGAGCGCTTGATGCGCCGCTCCAGGCCCGCCATGACTTCCAGCGGCATGTCCTGGAGCTGGGCCAGCTCGTCCTGCGAGGCCCCGGGGCGCACCACGTCCGCCTCGTTGAAGTTCGCGTACCAGCTGACCTTCTTGGCCGCCCAGCCCACGCCTTCGCTGAAGACCATGTACTTGGCCAGGCTGTCGGCCGTGCCCCAGGCGAACTGCATGACCTTGCCCACGCCGGAGGCCAGCGCGGAGCCGCCGAACTTGGCCCCGATGCCCTGGATCACGGAGCTGTAGGCGCCGCCGATGTGCTCGGTCACGTTGGCGACCAAGGAGGAGCGCTCCGCGGCTTGGCCGACCACCCACTTGGCGCCCTGTTGGAGCGAGCCGATGGCGCCTCTCTCGCCGAGGGTCTGGGTGATGCCCGCCAGGGAGCCGCCCTCGAAGTAGCTGGAAGGCAGTCCGATGTAGCCCAGCATGGGATGGAAGGAGTCGTTGGCCCAGTACACGCCGCCGGAGAAGCCCTGCGCGAAGGCGTCGGCGGGGTTGCTGAAGTTCGAGTCGCCCTCGCCGAACTTGACGATGCCGAGATTGAGCTTGAAGGGAGCCCGGCCCGTGAGGTCTCCCAAGGCCGTCATCGCGCCGGAGAGGGTCCCGGACATCAAGGAGAAAACCACTTGGCGGCCGGCGAAGCTGATGCTCCGGTTGGTGCTTTGGACCAGATACTCCCTCAGGGCCTGCATCCCGCCGCCTTTCATGTTCCCCGGCTTCATGGTCTCCCGCGAGGCCTCCAAGGAGGCCAGGCGCAGGCGGGCCTGCTCGGCCACGGCGGCGATGAGCTTGAGGTCGAGCTTGAGGGCCACATTCTCGACGATGGCCAGGCCCTTGCGCAGGAGCGGAGCGCCCAAGCCGATGGTCACGGACCAGGTGATCAGGCTGCCGGCCGTGTCGACCCAGCGGTTGATGGCGGCGATCTTGGTGATGTTGTCGCGGGTGGCCTTGAGCGCGGCGGCGAGCCTCGCCGCGTCGTTGACCTTGGGGGTCTCGCCGTTCAAGGACATGGTGGGGTGCTCGTAGACCGCGTCGGGGTTGAGCTTGATGATGGCGGCGCGCGCGTCCCAGTACTTGCCGTTGGATATCATCCCCGCGATCTTCTGATACTCGGGCAGGGCGTGGTTGACGTCCGCGCTGCTCTTGCCGTAGCTGGTCCCGCCCGCCACGGTGGCCGCGGCCTTGTGCCAGAAGCCCCAGGACCACCGGGATGACCAATTCCACGGCTTGATCGAGCCGTTGAAGTCGATCGGATTGATCGAGCCGTTCAACTGGGGAGCCCAGCTGCCGGACTGCTGCTGCAGGGCCAAAGTCATGCCCGGCGCGGCCGTGAAGAGCTCGTAGTTGGACCCGATCTCGCCGATCTCCTTCTGGCTGGAGTTCAGCGCCGCCTGAGCGAGGTCGAGGTTGGAGGCGTAGTCGGTCTTGCAGAGCACGTCCTCGACGCGGCCCAGCACGGCCAGGAGGCGCTCCAGGCGCGCCCGGAGCTTGTCGCCTTCGCCCTTGTAGCGGCCCTTGGCGGCCGCGTCCAGGGGCATGGTCTCCAGGCCAGCCTCCACCATCTTCGAGTCCGGGGAGGCGGGGTCGAGGCGCTCGAGCTGGCTGCGCACCGCGTATTTCTGGGCCTCCAGGAAGGCCAGCGAAAGGTAGCGCATCACGAACTGCTCGCCCATCTCCATGGATTTGACCTGCGAGTCCGTGATCGAGGTGGCGTCCTTGAACTTGCCCATCTCGCCCTGGAAGTAGGCGATGCCCTCGCCCGCCTTCTTGAGATAGCCGTCGCGCACCCGGGTCTTGGCCTCGGCGATGTCCCAGAGGGAGTAGGTCTTGCCCTTGTGGCTGTAGGTCTTGGCCTTGGCCTTCTGGATCAGCTCGGCCTCGAAGGCGGCGTTGACCTTGCCCGGGTCGTTGCGGTCGAAGAAGACCTGGTCCTTCTTCTGCTCTCCCAGGAGCTCGGCCATGAGGACCATGCGGTCCAGGCGCGTGGCGAGGTCGAGCTGGTCGGCCTGCAGCTTGAGGCGCCAGTAGCTGACCCCGAACATCTCGTAGTTGTAGCGGCCGGTCTCGGGGACGAAAGCGGCCTGCTGGGGCCGGGTCTTGTTGATCTCGCGCTGCATCTTCTGCAGCTCCCGGTTGTAGATGGTGACCTTGTTCTTGTTGAGCACGAAGGCCACGCCGTCCTTATCCCGGAACGCCCAGCCCTGCTCGGGGCCGAGGTCCACCTGGGTGTACTCGACCTTGGGGGCGCCCACGACCGCGGCCCCGGTCATCATGGCCTCGCGCAGAGTGCCCAGCGCGAAGGTGTCCTCCGCGGACCCGCCCGGGACCGCCGGGAGGTCGCCGAACTTCTCGTTGTAGCGCTGCAGGGCCGTCTGGAAGGCCTTCTGGTAGGCGTCCTCCTTTTCCTTGTATGTCCCGTTCTTGGTCAGGGCTTTGAACGAGTCCTGCATGCCCTGCACTTCCTCGTCCGCGGCCGAATCCGGCCGGCTCTTGAGGTATTTGTAGAGGACCGCGCCGAAAGGGGTGATGAAGCCGTCCGTGCCCACGAAGTCGCGCAGCTTCTGATTGTCGCCGTCGAAGGCGTGGCGCTTCTCGAGGTAGTCGAGGACTTGCTTGGGAGTGACGCTGACCTTGGTGGGGCCGGCGGGCGGCGGGTCGGCGGCGCGCAGCAGGGGGGCCCAGCCGGGCGGCGGGGTCAGCAGGCAGAGGCAGAGCCCGACGGCGAGGCTCCTGCGCGGCAGGTCCCGGAGACTCATGGCGTCCATAGTGTAGCAGTGGGAAGTCCCATTCCGCCAGGGACCCGAGGGCCCATAGCCCTTGGGGGATTAAGGCCCAGATGGCCTGGGCCGAAGGGCCCAAAAAAAAGGGGCGGCCCAGCGTCAGGGCCGCCCCGTGCGCGCCGACCTCAGAGCTTGTCGTCCTTGCAGGCCTTCAAGGCCGCCGGCTCATCCATGCCCCACCAGACGACCGGGCCCAGGCAGTTGTCAGCGGATTTCGTCTCATTCTCCGGGGTCCCGCCCTTCCGCTTGACGGCGTACCAAAGGCCTTTCTCCGCTTTGCCGGCGTAGCGGAACTGGCCGTCCGGGATACCTTGGTTCTTGAGCCCCCGCAGTCCGACCTTTTCGATCGGGACCGCCGGGATGGGCATGTGCAGCTTGGGGTCGCTTGCGAAAGCCAAGCCGGGGCGGCCGTTGCGCCGGACCTCCACCGTCTTGCCCTTGTCGTCGAGGATGGCGAAGCGGTAGGCGAGATACCACCGGCTGTTGTCGCCGTTGGCGTAGAGCCGGGCCGTGTCGTCGCCCGCCTTGGCGATGACGACCACGCTCTCCGCGGGGTTGACGTCCTTCTCCTCGAGGATGCTGGCCTGGTCCTGGAACGGCACGTCCGGGACCAGAGCGAAGTCGAAGGCATGGCCCGGGCCCGCGGTGTCCGCGTGGCCGGCCGCGGAGTTGAGGTTGTCCGCGATCTTCGGCCAGAACTGGCCGAAGAGCCGGTTGCCGCCGAGGTGGATGTCGATGGTCCCCGAGTCCATGCCGCCCTGGATGGTGTAGATCTCCGTCCCCTCCCTGAGCTTCATCACGGCGTCGAGGTTCTTCTGGACGTCCTGGGCGGTCTTGCCCTTCAAGGGGAACTTGCTCAGGTCCAAGGTGGACTTGAACAGCGCCGCGTCCGAGATGTTGAACGAGGACTTGCTGATCTTGCCGACGTTCTCGAAGGGATGGTTCTTGGCCTTGTCATCCTCGATCACCACCTTCGCGGGTCTCGCCAGGTCATAGAAAAGGGTCTCCCACGACCGCGTGATGGCGACGACGTGGCCGTCGATGAGGTGGAGCTCGTCGGCCGTCTCGCTGAGCGGCAGCTCCGCCGACATCGGCATGGGCATGTTGCGCGCCGAGGAGAGCTCCGCAGGGAAGATCCAGACATGCCAGTAGCCCAGCGGGGGCTTGCCGGCCAGCTTAAAGGTCCAGATCTCGATCTCCTTATCCTTGAGATCCTGGTTCAAGTCCTTGCTGATAGGGTCGATCTCGTAGTTGCCCCCCCGCAAGGTGGCCTTGACGGTCTCTAAGAGGGTCCCCGGCTTGGGGCCGGTGCCGCCGGTCTGTCCGCCCGTCGCCGTGGTGGTGGAGGTGGCGGCCCCGGGGGCGGGGTCCTGGTCGCCTGGCCCATCCTTGACCTCCCAATAGCCGTTGTCCCTGTTGAACTCCAGATGGTACGGCTTGCCGTCGGCGGCAGTGCCCAGATCCCGGCCCACCTTGTACGGGATGCTCTGGTTGCCTCCGTCCGGACCGCGCTGGTTGACCTCAGCCGCCATCTCGGGAGACAGGTTCCCGCCCGAAGCCAGGCTGTCCTTGAGGTCGCTCGGGAAGAAGAGCAGCGAGCCCTTGGCCCCGCCCTGCCCCAGCACATAGTAGGACTTGTCTCCGACCTTGGTGACGTTGCCCTCGTCGATGGCCTGCTGGGCGCGCAGCGTGAAGAGCTGCGACACCGAGGTCTGCATCTGTTTGGCATTGTCCTCGCGGCCGAAGGTGATCAACGTGTCGCCGCCGCTGGGGGTGAACTCCAGCGTGTACTTCGGCTTGCCCGCCACACGGTCGTCCAGGGCGAAGGTCGTCTTGTTGGCCCCGGCCGAGATGGAGAACTTCTGGCCGAAGGTGTCCGCCGAGTTGGTGATGTCGAAGACGCCGATCTTGTTGACCAGAGCCCCGTTCTCCTTGACCGTGTACATCTTGATGGAGATGGCGCGGGAGACCTTGTCGCCGTCCTGGTAGACGAATTCAGCGACCTTGGCGCCGCTGCGGAAGAGGCTGTTGTAGTCGAAGCCCTTGGCCGAGCCCGTGATGGGCTGGCCGCCCCCCGCGCCGGGCCCGGTCGTGGGCACGGCGATGCCCTCGGCCCGGGATTGGATCTGGTGGGCGATCTCGCCCAGCTCCTTGAGGACCGTGGGGTTGTTGAGGATGGCGGAGCTGATCTGGACCGCGCTGGCGGCATAGGACGCCTTGCCCTTCTCGGTGCCCAGGAAGCTCTGCACCCAGATCGCCGCGTCGGTCTGGGTGCACTGGCCCACGCCATTGGCGTCGGGCGGAGTCCGGGTCCAGGGCTTCATGCTCTCGATGAACTTCGCCGTGCGCTCGGCATTCTGGTTCGTCAACGCGCCGGCCAAAGCGGTGTCGCCGGCCAGCCAGGACGGGGCCTGGTCGCCCGCGCCCATCACGAAGTAGAGCTGGGCGACGGCTACGGCCTCGTCCTGCTTGACTTTCGCCGCCACCCAGGCGGCGGGCAGCTTCTTGATCCGCTCCACGACCTCCGGATGCTTGTCCCTCAGGTCCTTGGCGATGAACCCCTGGGCGTTGCCGTCGACGATGTAATCGGCGATGCGGGCGGCCATGGACTCGCCCACCTCTTTGGGGCTCTTGATGAGCTTGCGCGTGAGGATGGTGACGGGATTGGTCTCGCTGCCGCCGGACTTCTCGTCCGGCTGGCCGGCTCCGTCGGACCGTGCGGTCTGGTTGGCGAGCTGCGTCGGGGGTTTTGGGGCGGCAGCGGCCGTGTCCTCGTCCAAGGCGGCCTGGAGCCGGCTCTTCTGGCCTTTGGCGCTCGTGGTCAGGGCGGCATGGATGCCCTTGGCATCGAGCGACTTGCCCGGGTGGGCCTTGCTGTAGCTCGCGACGGCCTCGTTCATGGCCGCGTAGACCTTCCGCGTCGCGGCCTCGCCCCCTTCCTTTATCTTCTTGTATTCGCCGGGGTTCTTGTCCTTGATCATCTGCATGACCGAGACGTAAAGGGTGGCCGGGAGCCCCGGGGGCCGATTCTCGGTGACCGCGGCCGGAGCCTTCAAGTCCAGAGCCAACGGTTTGGACCCGCTCCGGTCCGCCAAGAGAGCGAGGGAATGGTTGAACACGATGACGTAGTTCAACACGTAGGGTTCGTTATCCACTCTTTCCGTCGTCTTGAACCTGTAGAGCTCGACGTTGTCCAGCGCCTTCGCGGCGCCCACCGCGTCATAGAGCTCGCAGGATTTGTTCTCGGCGAGAGCGACGACCTTGGATTTGGGGACGTAGTAGGTCTTGCCGTCGGACTTGCTGGTCACCTGCATCCAAGCGGGATTGCCGGGGACCTCGACGGGCGTCACGGTCTGCTGGGTCGAGGTGGCGGGGTCCCAATAGTAAGGCTTGCCGTTGACCATCATGCTGGCCTGGGAGAGGCTCGGCAGGAGCGCGGGGGCTGCGAGGGCCAATACGGCAAAAATGACCATGCGGGATTTGGGGTTCATGGCTTTCTCCGAAAGACTACGACTTTCTATGTTTTGAGCTGGTCCGACTATATGTTGCCTCCAATCGAGTCCTTACGGCAAGGGCCAAAGGGCCTAGGTCCGCTCACTTCGCCGCTCATTTGACCTTCGCGGTCGCCCCTCCTGGCACGCAGGCGTCGCTGGTGCTGCTTCCACCGCACAGGCTCTCAGTCCCGAGCCTCTGCAGGTCGGCAGTGGTCTTTTGGGATACTGCGCCATCATAGCCCGCCGTGGCAAGGTCACGCTCGCCGTTGACGGCGGTCGCAATCTCCCCGAGTTTGGCCTTCAGGTCGGCCACCGGAGGCGTCGCCGGGATCTCCTCCAATTTGGAGGCCACATTCTCTTGCAACTTGACGAGACCGACGTTCTTATCGCCCGCCAGACCTTCGTTGCTCAGGCCTCGGCCGTAGTTCACGTACCCTTGCAAGGTCTGGGACAGCGCCACCTCATTGCTCTTGGCAGGTTCGCCCCCGCCCTTTTTCAAGGCATCCATCTGCAGGTTGGCGGTCTTCTGCAAGCCTCCGGCGGCTTTGGAATCCTTCGGCGTGCAGTCCGGGTTGCCGCAGGCCTGCTGGAGGGCGTCAGTGATCCCTCCCTCAGCGGACTTGATGTATTTTTCAAAACAGCCCTTCGCGTCCGTGCCGCAGCCTTCCAGCTTCTTGCCGGATGCGGGCACCCCTGACAGCGCGCCCCGAGCCTCCTTGGTATCGCCCTTGGCCTTGTTCAATGCCGCGATGACCTTGTCGATCTGGTCCTGCGTCTTCTGGACCTCCGGGATCCCCGCCGCGAACTGTTTCTGGGCCTGCTTCTGGGCCTCGGTGACCTTCCCGTCGTTATCCGCGCAGCCGGCGCACAGCTCGGGGTCCTTCCAACCTGCGACCGCGGGCTTGATGGTATTAGTCAGCAGGGTGTTGGCTTCAGCGACCGTCGTAGGCTGGGGCGGAGTGGTGCCATCGAGCTTGTTGGTCACATCCTCCTTGACCTTGTTGGTCTCGCCGGTCTTGAGCGCCTCGATGTTCTTCTGGAGCAGGTTGTCGGCATCGGTGAGCTTGAGGTACCCCGCCTTCACGTAATCCTGATTGCTCTTCGTCAGCCTGCCTGCGATGTTGCCCTCCGGCACGAAATTCTCCACCGTCGCTTGGCCGCATTGCACGCTCTTGACGTTGCCGGACATCGCGTTGTTCGCGGCCATGACCGCGGCATAGGCCCGCGCCACCGGCTGGCTGACCGCTTTGTAGGTCTCGTCCTGCGCGGCGGCCATGTCGTTGCAGAGCTTGTCGTAGTTCCCCGTCATGCCGCCGGGGACCGAGGTCCTCGGCTTGGTGGGATCGGTGCCGGGGACGTTGGCATTGTTCGGCGCGACCTCCGCTTTCGGCTTGGCATCCGACGCGTCTCCTTTCTGCTTCGAGCAGGAATAGCCGCCTTGAGGGATAGGCGGACTATAAGCGTCGAAACAGATATACAAAGTGCCTTGGCTGAATTGGCAGCACGCACCGGTGACATCCTTGCCGCAGGTCTTGGTGGAGCTTGGGAAGTTCTTGCCGCCGTCGCACTGGTAATAGGAGGTGCCAGGAGCATCAGAGCCGATCTGCTTGACCGCGTCGGCGATGCCGGCGGTGAGCGCCTTGAAGGGCGTCATCACGGCCTCCTCGAGCATCTTCTGCTTGAGGTCGGGCCAGAGCATGGCTTCCTTCTCCTTGAGCTTCCAGTAGAGGTCTATGGCCTTCTGCTGGTTCTCCTTGGCGGCCAAGAACGCCAAGGACTCGCCCAAAGACTTGGAGTCCTTGTTCCCGTTGCCGCTGCCCCCCTTGTCGTCCTTGCCCGACCCGCCCTCGCCTATGCCGCCGCCGGAGCCTGTCGGCATGTTCATCCCGGCGGCCTGCTCGGCGGCGTTGACGGCCGAGCCCTGCCGGTTGAGGGCGTTGCCCGCGTTGTCCGCGGCCTTCTTCAATGCGGCCAAGGAGCTCGCGCTGCCGCCCGTCGGACTGTGGGCCCCCACTCCCGCGTAGCCCGGCATCTTGCTCACGTAACCCAAAGAATTGCTCTGGGCGGCCGTGTTGGGCGCATGCGCGTTGATCGGCGGCGGCGCCCAGCTGGCGCCTCCACCCCCGCCCGAGCCCGCGCTCAGGCCGCGCAGGCCCGCGTTGGTCAAAGCGGGCTTGGGCACGGGCAGGCTGGCGGCCTTGGTCGCCGCCGACGCGCCCTTGGACGCCGCGTTGGCGATGGCGTCCTTCCAGTCCGTGTTCTCCTTGGCCGCAGGCGCCGCCGCCGTGGCGGTCGCCGCGGGCTGCTGAGCGGCTCCGGGGCCCATGACCAAGGCGGAAGGGTCGCGCACGTTGAGGGGCGTGATCACGTCGCCGCCGCTGCCGGCGAAGCTGCCGGGGGCCATGCCGTTGACTCCGGGCTCGAAGGGGGAACTCCCGTCCCCGAAGCGGCCGCCCTTGTTCATGAAGTCCCAGCCCGGCTTGAAGGTGCCGTCGCCCGCGTTCTCCGGGCTCATCATGAAATGCTCGGCCAAAGGCGCCATGAACAGCACGCCCAGACCCGCCAGGATGAAGGCCAGGTCCTTCTTCTTGAACTGCTTGATGCGTTCCACGAGGGAAAGCCTCGCGGCGAGTCCCTTGATCCGGACCTGGGGTTTCTGGGAATCCTTGAGGGTGGGGATCTTCGGTTTCTGGTCCATAAAGGTTCTCCTAGGCCTGCCTTCTACATATCAAGAAAGACCCGCGAAAACGATTCTAAGATGCGCGACTCCACTCGACGGAATCGAGGATAGTGTAATATGGCCCCTAGAGATTGTCAATAGTGCCAAGCACTTTTTACCGAATTTAAACCAAGCCCGAGGGAAAAGCGGAATAGGGCTTAAAAAGGGCCCCTCAGAACAGCCCTGTGAAGAAGGAGCGCGAGGGGGCGGGCGGCAGTAGCGAATCGCAGTCCGTCAGCGTGCAGCCCTCCGAGGCGGTCAACGGGCAGGCCTCGATGTGCGCGCACTGCGCCGCATTGTAGAGCCTGCAGGAGGCCGTCACCTCGGCGGCCTTCTCGTCGCAGCGGCGGCGGCTCTCCCGGGAGCCCCAACTCGGCGGGCAGCCCAAAGCCCGGAACTGCTCGATGCGCGCCTGGAGCGCCAGGGAGAGCTCCTTCTCCCGCGCCGAATAATCCGCGTCGGCCCGCCGGCAGGTCTGCAGGTCCTTCAGGACCTGGTCCGCCTCATCCGGGGCGCCGGCGCCCCGGGCCTCGGCCGGCGAGAGCTGGGACGTCCCGTCCACTTGGGGGGTGCTCAGGGATGAAGGACTGGCGGCCTTGACTTGGTTGCCGTCGTAGACCGCGCCCAGGTTGGCGGCCGCGAATTCGGTGGTGCAGCCGGTGGCAGCGGTGCAGTCCGGGGCGCGGGAGCCGCTCGCCCGGTCGCGAGCCTGGACCAGGTCCGTGACGGACTTGGCGCGGCTGTCGAGCAGGCTGCGGTCCATGCTCGCGCGCATTTCCACGGAGAGCGCCTTGCCCTTGGCCTTGGGCAGCCGGCCGGGGCTCACGCCCCGGACCCCTCCCGCGCCCGCCGCCGGGACGTCGGAGCCGTCGAGAGCGCCGCGCAGGTCCTCGCCCGCGCGCCCCTCCGCCCCCTGGCTGCCGGCGAAGAAGCCGCGGCCGGCATAAGCCGTGGGCTGGCCCAGGTCCGCGCTGGCCGCGCGCTGGCCCTCCAGGTCCTCGTCGCTGAGCGCCACGCCCCGGCCCGCGCGCCTGGCGTCCTCCGGGGTCAAGATGCCGCGCACGCTCTTGGCCGCTGCGCCGGGGGAGGCGACCAGGCCCAGCTCCGCGGCGTCGCCCCGGACGAACTCCACCGAGGAAGGGCCGGCCGCGGCCGGCCCGCGGCCGAAGATGGTGGCCCAGGACAGGCCTTGGTCGCGCTTGACCGCGCTGAAGGAGGCCCGCAGCCGGGACAAGGACCCGGCCGCGCCCGCCGAGCCGGTGAGGAGGTTCGAGCGCGAGACGAACACGAGCGCGAGGGATACCGCGGTGAGGCAAAGCAGGGCGACCAGGACCCGGCGGCCCCGCAGCCACATCCCCAGGATTCCCCTCTTCTTGTTGCGCTCCAGGAAATCGGACATGTTCTTTTGCCTGATCGATGATAGTGTAATATGACCCACAAAAATTGTCAATACCGGCAAGCATTTTTTTGAAACACGGCTTTTTCTTGATATAATCGGTCACCATGGCGGACGCAGTCCAGCCGGCTCTGCCCAGCTTCGACGTCATGTTCCAGCGCGCCCTCCTGATCTATCGCGCCCGCTGGCGGACCGTGGCCTCCATAATCGCCATCGGAGCGGCCGCCACGCTGGCCGCGGCCGTGGTCGTCCCGCTCCTGCTGTTCTTGGTCCTGCTGCGGCAAGCGCCCGGCCGGTCGTGGGAAGCCTTCATCTTCTCCACGGCCTGCGCGGTCTTCCTGGCCAGCGCCGTCTTCTTGTGGGCCCAAGTCGCCCTCGGGCTCTGCCTCGTGGACCCCGAGCGCGGCCCGGGCGCCAAGGAGTGCTTCGACGCGGCCTGGGCCAGGATGGCGGGTTTCGCGTGGGTCTGCCTGCTGGTGGGGGCGGCGTGCGCGGGCGGCTTATTCCTGCTCGTGGTCCCGGGGCTGGTCCTTTCGGTGTACCTGTGCTTCGCCCCCTTCATCTACCTCAGCGAGGGAATCGGCGGCTTCGACGCCCTGCTCAAGAGCTGCCATTACATCCGCGGCCGGTTCTGGCCCGTCACGGGCAGGCTGACGGCGTTCTGGGTCCCGGCCGCGGCCACCGCCTTCGTCCCCTTCGCCAAGGGGCCGGCCAGGCTCGTGGTCATGCCCTTCGTCCTCATCGGCAGCGCGCTTTTGCTGGCGGAGCTGCGGCGCCTGCGCGGCCAGACGCCGTTCGCGCCTTCCCGGCGGGCGAAGCTGCTCCTGGCGCTGGCCGTCTCGGGCCTGGCCGTGCCCGTTTATCTGCTGCCGCGCGCGCTGGGCTGGGCCTCGCCCCGCGTCCTGGCCATGGAGAGCCGGCTGGCGCGCAAAGCGCTGGATTCTCTGGCGCCGCGGCGTCCCGGACGCCGGGGGCCTTGACAGCCCCAGCGGCTGTGTTATACCTTGCTGGAAGACCAAATGCCCGCTTGCGAAAAGTACCTTGACATCGAGGCCTCCCCCCAGCGCATCTGGGACTTCATCTCCGATTTCAGCAACTGGGGAAAGGCGCTCGAAATCGGAAGCCCGCTGCGCCCCTCCTTTCCCCTGACCTGCACCTTCCGTCTAGCCGAGGGTTCGGTCCCCGGCGAGAACGCGGTCGTGGTGATGAGCCAGGACCCGGACAAGTATGGATTGACTAGGCGCGGCAGCCGGGAGAGGCCCTTGGCTTGGCGCATCCTGGAATGGGTCCCTCTGAGGAGCATCGCCCTCGGGACCCAGCGGTCTGGATGGATCTTGAACTACACCGCAGCCATGGCTTTCACCATCGAGCCCAAGGGCCAGCTCTCCACGCGGGTCGGGTTCGCGAGCGATGTGGAGACGCCGGGCAGGCTGCTGCAGCTTTTGTACTCCGAGTCGCGGGTCCAAAGGAACGCCGAGGAGCAGGCCCGCAACGTGCTCGCCCGTCTGAGGGAAGCGGTCCTGCCCTGAGAGCGGCGTCCGCCTAGCCTCCGGCTTTCCCGCCCAAGGCCTTGCCGATCACGCTCGATACGCCCGCGAGGGCGGCGACGATGGCCAGGACCACGGCCAGGTCCTCGGCCGAGCCTCCGTTCCACGCGAAATAGGTGGCGAGCATCCCGTCGAGCACGGTGATGCCTCCGGCGATCATGAACATGGTGCCTTGAGGCGCGCCGCCCATGGAATTGATCTGCGCGCCGTTGGAGACGATCATCATGCCCATGAGGGTGCCGATGACGCCAAGGATATCCGCGATGTAGCAGAGAGTCCAATACAACCATGCCGTATACGGGATATTGAACATCTCGGCGAGCATGGACAGGACGGCTGACATCGCGAGCAGGCTGGCGGCCGTGTAGACCATCTGCGTGGTGTCATCCACCAGCTTCTGCCAGGGCGTGGAGTTCTGGCCGTTCGGATTGGTGGTGACGCAGGCGTGCCCGTTCCAATAGGCGCCCGCCTCGTAATCGCACGAAGGGTGGTCGATGGTGGGGGTGTAAGCGGGAGCGCCCGTCCCGCTGCCGGTGCCGCTGCCGGTGCCGCTGCCGGTGCCGCTGGCGGTCTGGTCGGTCGGAGAAGTGGGCGGGGTGCCGCCGATGAGCTCGGTGGCCAAGAACTGGCTCGAAGCCGCCGCGGAGTTGGCCTCGGTGACCCGGCCGCTGGCCCGGATGGCGGGATTGTATTTCGACGCCATGCCGCGCAGCAGGGCCAAAGACCTGCTGGGGGAATTGCCCAAGTGCTTGAGCTTCATGCCTTGTCCCATCCGGGGGCTCTTGGCCTGCAAAGACCCGCCCGTGCCGGCCTTGGCCGCGCTCTGCCCGAATTGCCCGAGCATGCCGGACTCGGCCAGGGACTTCTGCATGTCCGCGCCGCCGCCGGCGCCGGGACCGCCGGCGAGGGCGGAGCCGGCGCCGACCTGTCGGCCCAAGCCGCTGCTGAGCTTGGAGCCGCTGAGGTCATGCGCCATCTTGTCGACGGGCATCCCGTTGCGGAGCTCCGAGCTGGCGCCGGCCCCCTCCGAGGGCAGCCCCTCCTCCTCCGGCGTGCCCCCGGCCCCGGGCCCCGCCGCGCTGGCGGACGGGGACTGCCCGTCGGAGGCCAGCAGCCCATCGCCGGACGGGGCCATGCCCAGCCCCGCGTCGCCGGCTTGGCGGCTGATCTTTCCCGAGGAGGCGATGCCGCCCAGGTCCGGCAGCGAGCCGCTCCCCTCACCCCTGAAGGAGCCATGCATCAGACGATAGCCGACGACCGCGGCCAGGCCGGCGACGAGAGCGGCCGCGGCCAAGACTGCGGCCTTCCCCAGCAAGGTCGCGGTCATGGCCGAGAAGAAGCCCCCGACCTGGGCGAAGAGACCGGCGAAGAACCCGGTCCCGGCCCCGGCCCCAGCCCCGAGCCCGGCTCCGGCCTCCCCCAACGCGCCGACTCCCAGACCCCGCGCCGCGCTGGCCGCGGCCCGGGCGATGCTGGCCGCGGCCCGGGCGCCCCCGCCGGTGGCGCCGCTGAAAGGAGCCCCGGCCGGCTTGGCGCTGCCCCAGGCCGCGCCGGTCTTCTTGCGCTCCTCTTCCTTCTTCTTCAGGTTCGGGATATCAGCGGCAGGGACATCCTCTTTGGGGAGCTTGGAGTCGTCTTTGTCAGGCATAGCGCTAGCCCTCTGCTTGGGCTCATCGGTCATGGACGGCGGAAGAGACCCGCCAAGTTGAGTTTAGCCCCCGAAGCCCTATTTGTCAATGGAAACCATGATAATTACTATATTTTTACCTGCCCCGCAGGAGCCATTGCATCACGAGCCCGGCATGGCCGGCCGCATATCGCCAAAGCCAGGGCAAAGCCCAGGGCGCCAGGCCGATCGGGATGAGGCAGCCGGCCATGCAGCAGAACAGCATGAGCTTCAGCCGCGGCGCAGGCGCGAAAGGCTCGCCTCCGCGCAGCCGGCGCAGCTCCGCGAGCAGCGCGGCCACGTTCATCAGCACGAAAGGCCAGGCCAGCATCTGCAGCACCGCTCCGGCTACCGGCACGAAGCCCGGCAGGCCGCCCGCGGCGCTGGCCAGGCACAGCAGGCCGGCCACGGCCACGGACCGGCCCCGCACATAGTGGACGCTCTTGAGCAGCGCATCCAGGGGGCCGACGTCCTCGGTCAGATAGATGAGCGGGGCGAAGGCCAGCCAAAAGCTGGCCAGCAAGCCCGGCAGGACCAGGAGGAAGAAGCCGCCGATGCAGGCGGCGAGATAGAGGCAGCAGGTCAGCAAGAAGCCGGGCAGCTTGCGCCAAGCGGCTTCGAGGCAAACCTGCAAGCCCCCCGGCTCGGCCGCCGCCCAGAGCAAGGCCGCTTGGCTCCAAACGAGGACGGCCGCGGCGAAGGCCGCCGCCGACATCATGGCCGTGAGCCCCACCACATCGGCCATGCCGCGCGCGAAGAAGAAAGCGCCCATGAACGACGCGCAGGCGGCGAGGAAGGCGGCCAGGATCGCGGCGTTGCCCAGCAGGATGACGGCGAGCACGACTTTCCATCTCTCGCGGTAGACCGCGGCCGCGCGGGCCCACAGCGCATCCGGGCGCGCCAGGCCGCCGCTCATCCCATGGGTCAATCGAACTCCAGGCTCCGGGACAGCGCCCGGCCTCGCCACAGCTTGAGGCCGCAATAGACCAGGAAGAGCCCGGGCAGGAGGGATATCCAGGGCGTGATCTCCCAACGCGCCAAGATCCGCCGCGCCGCCCAAAAAAGGGCATGGAACGGGACCGCGCCGGCCAGGAGATCCAGGATAGCCTGGGGCAGGAACACCTCCGTCTTGAAATGCTGCATGATGATCATCGCGGCGCTGACGAAGACCACGTAGAATGAGACGCTCGAATAGGCCATGTGCCACCTGTGGGTGCTGATGACGAGCCCGGGGAACTTCCCCAAGGTGTAGAGCGAGGCGAATATCATCAGCAGGACGTGCGCCGCTCCGGCGGTGATGAAGATCCCCCCCTGCATCCGACGGACGGGGTCCGAAGGTCCGCCGATCATAAAGATGCTTTGCCGCGCCGGCCGCCGAGCCAGGAGTCCAGCCGCTCGCGGAACCGGAGCTCCCGGAACGCCTGGCGGTTCTTGCGGGCGGCGGCCTCGAGGTCCCACATGTCGCTGAAGACGAACCAGTGGGCGGGATAGCGGCCGATGGCGCTCTCCATCGAGCGCAGGATGCGCCGCTCCAGGTCTTCCGGGGAGGGCTCGCCGTCCAGGCGGATCGGCTCGTCGCAGACGAGGTGATGGCGCCCGCCCCGGAATACGGGGTAGACGGGCAGGATGGGCGCCTGGGCGGCCAAGGCGAGCTTGGCGATGCCCTGCGGCGGGGTGAAAGGCGCGCCAAAAAAATCCATTGTGCGGCCGTCCGGGAAATACTCGATGTCGGCGAGAAGCAGGACCGTCTCGTTGTCGCGCAAGGCCCTGAGGCAATGCGCCGCCGCCCAGCCCACGCTGATGAAGCGGAGGTTCCTCGCCGGCCCGGCGGCCGGCCGGCCGGGCTCGGCGTAAAGGGACATGAAGCTGAGCGGCACGCCCAGGTCGGCCAATGAGATCGCCATGAGGAGCGTGTCGCCGAAATGGGGCGAGGCCAGTATGGCGCCCCTCTTCTCGGCCAGAAGGCCCTTGAGGACCGGCAGGAGTTCCGGCTCGGCCTTGCCCTCATAGGCCCGATGATCTTCATGGGGAACGAAGGAGAATTGGTTGATCAGCGACCGCGCATAAAGGCCCGCCATCTCATCGATGATGGAGTCCAACTCCGCCGGCTCGGGCTCTCTTTTGCGCGTATAGGAGAGGACGCGGCGCAGATTGCCGCGGATCTCCCGGCCCATCCGGAGATTGCGGAAGAGCAGCGCCAGGCCCTTGCGGACCACCGAGTCGGCGAACTCTTTGCCGGCCAGGGATCCAAAGAGGTTGTAAAGGCAGGAACTCGGGTCTCGCATCCGGCGCTGGATTTCAGGGCGCCCGGGCGATGACGCGCCCGTAGCGCAGGTAGCGGTAGTGGGTCTTGAGCATGGCCTTGAGATACGGGATCCCCAGCCGGTCGCCGGCCTCCAGGACTCCGCCCGATCTCTCCAGCACCCCCAGCCATTGCCGCATGCTTGCGTCGACTTCGTCGGTCAGCTCCTCGCAGCGCAGGATCTTGAAGCCCAAGCGCTCGAGAAGGGCGCGGAACTCTCCCAAGGAGAATTGGAACCAGATGCCGTGGTAGTACATCGGCCGATGGCGCGGAAGCCTGCGCCAGGCCTCGTCGAGGTCTCCGGCGTCCCCCCGCAGCCACTCGTTGAAGCCCGCCAAGGCCCCCGGCTTGAGGTATCTCAAGGCCCGCCGGAGGGCGAGCTCCTTGTGCTCCCAATGGATGGCGGTCTCGTTGGCGTAGAGGCGGTCGAACCTGCGGCCGCCCAGGTCGAGCTCATGAACGTCCTGCCGGACGTAATCGACGAGTTTTTCCACGCCGTGCAGGGCGGCGCAACCCTTGGCGTTGGCGACCTGCAGGGGGCTGACGTCCACGCCCGTCACATGGCAGCCGTAAAGCTTGGCGCACAAGCGGGAGGGGGCGCCGTTGCCCTCCCCAAGGCTCAGGACCTTGCAGCGGGGGGTCAGCTCAAGGGCCTCGAAAAGCGCTCGGACGCCTTTTTGCCGGAAATGCGCCAGGGACTCGGCGTCGAAGGCCCAGGGATGCGCCGTCCTCGGGTCCAGCCGCCACTTGGAGTAGAGCCGCCTCAAAACGCTCGCGGGCAAGACCCGGTAGGGCCCGTCCGGCCGATAGGCGCGTATGATGCGGGAGATGGTGTCCATGCTATTTTAGGTCCGATTTTATCATATAATTCCTTCCGGCATCGCAAAAGCGATTTCCAAGAGGGAAGAGCTCATGGCTGAATTCAACGAGGCTGTGCTGCGGCGCGAGGCGCTGCAGATGATCGCGGACGTTCTCGCCCGCAAGAAGTCCCCCATCAAGCCGGACCAGATCAAGGAGGGGGTGTCGTTGACCACCCAGCTCGGGATCGATTCGCTGGACATCCTGCAGCTCATGGCGACCATGGAAAAGAAATACAAGCTGAAGATACCCGACGATGAGCTAAGAGAGCTGGACGATCTCGGCGGGTTCATCAAGGTCGCCAGGAGACATTGGCCGAAGGACTGACGCGCGCCGCCGCCCCGCCGCTCCGACCCTTGCAGATCCGACTGATCTTCCCGGCTTGGGAAAGGCTCGAGTTCCAAAGCCGGTACGTGTTTCCTCCCTTGGGCGTCACGCTCGTGGCGGCCCTGACCCCGCCCGGCCACGAGGTCTCCATCAGCGATGAGAACATCGCGCCCGTCGACGCCGAAGCCCCGGCGGACCTGGTCGGCATCTCGCTGCTCATGGTCAGCCAACTGCCCCGGGCGCTGGCCTGGGCCGACCGGTTCCGGGCCCGGGGCGTCCCCGTGGTCATCGGCGGCATCTCCGCGGGCTGCGCCTTGGAGCTGGCAGGCCGGCACGCGGACGCGGTGGTCGTGGGAGAGGCCGAAGGGGTCTGGGAGCAGGTGGTGCGCGACGCGGCCCAAGGTCGGCTCCAGCCCTTATATCGCCGCCCCTCGCCGGCGCGCCCCGGCGAGATCCCGCTGCCCAGGCGGGACCTCCTCGACATAGACCGCTACGCCTACCGGGGCGTGCGGATGCTGGAGCTGCTGGAGACGAGCCGGGGCTGCGGAGAGCGTTGTTCCGAATGGTGCCTGATCCCGAGCGTCCACGGGCGCCGTTTCCGTCCCCGGCCGGCCCGGGCCATCGCCGAGGAGCTGGGCCGCATGCGAGGAGAACGCCTCTATCTGGTGGATGTCTCGCCGCAGCAGAGCGCGGCGCACGAACGGCGCCTTTTCCCGGCGCTCCGGGACGCCGGCAAGGCCTGGGTGGGCAATCCGATCTCGGATCGGCCGGACATCCTCAAGCTGGCGTCCCGCTGCGGCTGCTGGTACGTGTATCAGCCCGTCCTGGGACCCTCGCCGGCCCTGGCGCAGCGCATCCGCAGGCTGCGCGAGCAGGGCATCGGCGTGGAGGCCGCCGTGGTCCTCGGCGGCGACCACCAAGGCCCGGACATCTTCCAGAGGCTCCTTGATTTCCTGCTCCAGAACCAGGTGGACATGGCCGAGTTTTCCATCCTGACGCCCATCCCCGGCTCCCCCCTCTTCGAGCGGCTGCGTCAAGAGGGGCGCCTGCTGCACGAGGATTGGGGTCGCTACAACGGAGCCCACGCGGTCTTCCGGCCGGCGCGCATGACCGCCGAGCAATTGAGCGAGGGCTGCCGCTATCTTTGGCGGGAATACTACCGGCACGAGACCCAGCCGGCCAGGATGTCTAGGCTTTTCCGCAGGCTCCAAGGCCGTCCCGGCGATCCTCTGCGCCAGCTCTGCGCCCAGGCGCCCGGTCTTATCCCCGCCCCGGTCTCGGGCGGCGAAGTCCCCTGGGGCCCGGTGAGATGACGGCCCTGCGGCGGGTCGCGATCACCGGGCTGGGCGTCGTATCGGCCGTCGGCCGCGGCAAGACGGCCTTTTGGGAGGCCTTGCTTTCCGGCAAGTCCGGCGCGGCCCCGGTCAAGAGCTTCTCGACAGAAGCCTATCGCACGCATCTGGGCTGCGAGGTCAAGGATGCCGTGGAGCGCGGCGCCGTGGCCTTCGCGCTGGATGCCGCGCGGCAAGCCTTGGCCGACGCGAGCGCGCCCTCGCCCTGGCGCGCCGGCATCGCCTTGGGCACCACCTTGGGCGACTCCGCCTTCATCGAGCAGGCCCTGGCCCGCGCCGCGCGCGGGTCGAGCCCTGCGGAGCTCATGCGCGAGGCCTTCCCGCATTTTCCAGGCGCCATCCCCGCCGCCGTGGCGCGCGAGCTCGGCCTGAGCGGGCCCAACGCCATGCTGACCTCGGCCTGCGCCGCCGGGAATTTCGCTTTGGCCCACGCCTTCGAGCAGATCGCCCGCGGCCGGATCGACGCGATGCTGGCCGGAGGGGTGGACGTGTTCAACGAGATCACCTATGCCGGCTTCAACCGCCTTCTGGCCGTCGCGCCGGAGCGCTGCGCCCCGTTCTCCAAGGGGCGCCGCGGGCTCATCCCGGCTGAAGGCTGCGCCATCCTCGTCCTGGAGGAGTGGGAAAGGGCCGTGGACCGCGGAGCGCGCATCTACGCCGAGATGCTGGGCTACGGCATGAGCTCCGACGCCTTCCACGTGACCATGCCGGACCTGGACGGCGTGGTCAGGGCGCTGGAGGCGTGCCTGGAGGATTCGGGGCTGAAGCCCGGGGACGTGGATTACATCAGCGCCCACGGCACGGGCACGTCCGCCAACGACAAGACGGAGACCGCGGCGATCAAGCGGGTCTTCGGCGTGGCTGCGGCCAAGATCCCCGTTTCCTCCATCAAGGCCGTCCTGGGCCACGGCATGGGCGCGGCCACGGCCTTGGAGGCCGCGGCGTGCGCGCTGGCCTTGGAGACGGGCCTGTTGCCGCCCACGGCCAATTTCACGCCGGGCGACGCGGACTGCGACCTGGACTACGTCGCCGAGGGGCCCCGCCGGGCGGACCCGCGGGTCATCCTCTCCAACGGCTTCGCCTTCGGCGGGGCCAATGCGGTGATCGCTCTGGCCAAGCCGGGGCGGCCCCCGGCCGCGGCTTCGCCCGCGGCTCTCCCGAGGCTCGTGATCACCGGCATGGCGATGACGAGAGACCCCCAGCCCCTGGCCTTGGCCGAGGCGCTCTTGCCGGACAAGGATCTGCGCTTCATGGACAAGCCCATGGCGTACGCCTTGATCGCCGCGCGGCAGGCGCTCCAGGATGCCCGGCTCGGGACTTCCGGGCCCCAGCCGGGGGTGGGACTCGTGCTGGAGAGTTCGGGCGAACTGGAAAGCCAGCTGCGCTTCGAGACCGACCTGGTCACGCTCGGCCCTTCGGGGGTCGAGCCCATGCTGTTCCCCTCCATCCTCGCCAACGCGGCCGCCAGCCGCACCGCCATCCTGCTGGGCCTCAAGCTCATCAACAAGAGCCTGGCCGGCTCATTCCCGGGCGGAGAGACCGCATTGGCCGCGGCCTGCGACTTCCTGTCCAGGCGCGGCCGCGGCATCGTGCTGGCCGGCGGAGTCTGGGCCGCGCCCGGGCCGGCGCCCGGCCTTCCCGCCCTGCCCGAGGGCGGCATCATCTTCGTCGTGGAGACCCGGGAGGGCGCCTTGGCCCGCGGGGCCAGGATCTATGCCGAGATCGGCTCCTGGGAAGAATCCTTCGACCCCGCGGGCCGGGCCGAGGCCGCGCCTGACGGACTCTGGGAGGCGGTGCGCCGGGCCGCGGCCGGCGCCCGGGTCCGCCACGAGGCCAGGGGTCTGTGGGGCGGCCGCATCAGCATCTCCCTGAGCCCCTGAAGAAGGGCTTTGGCTCAGGTTGACAACGGCCTTCGCGCGTGTCAGAATATGGCCATGGCTATAGTTGAAGACTCCGTCTCCCTTTTGGTCCCTGCCAGGACCGTCTGGTACCGCCTCATCGAGTTCGAGCGTTGGGACGAATTGCTGTGGGCGCACATCCCGAAGGACGCCAAGATCGCCCTGGGCGACACCATGCGCCTGCTGGGCGGCGAAGGCACCGAGATGCGTTTCGGCCTCTTCGGGGGCGGGGTCCTCAAGCAAACCTTGCGCGTCACCGCCTGGGACCCGCCCAAGCGCCTGGACCTCTCTTTCGAAGGCTGGAACCCGAAGTCCGTGGTCAATTCGAAAAACAAGATGAACGACCGGGCGGCGAACCTGATGGGGACCTTGGGAGCCGTGAGCTTCGCCTGCAGCGCCGAGGTGGCCCCGGTCTCGGACCTGGAGACCAGATTCACCTTCCGGATGGAGGCGGCGTTCACCCATCCCATCATGGGTCCGCTGCTCTCCTTGCTCTACGTCATCCCCGGGCGCTCCGCCATGCGCAGCTCGGTCGAGGGATTCACAAGCCGCTTCGCCCAATCCTTCGAAAAGCCGAAGGCCACCTGATCAGGCGGCCCTGGCTTGCGACGCCTGCCTCGGCGAGCTAGCTACAGGCGGCCGGCGTCGTCGGGGTTGGCGGGTGCGAAGTCCTTGCAGCCCGAGTCCGGGTTCTTGCTATCCACAGGCGCCTGGCCCTTCGGACAGCTCACCTCCTCGGGCGTATCCGGGGTGGGCACGTCGGGAGGCGGCGGGCTCAGCAGGCCCGTGCAGAGGGCCATCAGCGCCGGGAGGAACACGATGATGGACAAGATCAAGGTGTTGGCCCAGAAGAACTGGGTGAAGAAGCTCATGATGATGGAACCGATGCCGCATAGGATGAACGTGTTCCCCATCTTCGTATACGTGTCTCCCAGCGGCTTGCCGCCCTTGTCGTTGATCTTCTTGCCGTCCTCGACGATCTTGCCCGCGCAGGCGATCGCGCCCGCGGCGCAGCCCAGCGCAATGGCGAAGAGTATCCACCCGATATAAGAGCAGCAGGTCTTGGCCCAATAGCCGCCGATCACGGCGATGATCCCGGCGATGGTCAGCAGGATCATGCACAGGTTCATGTTGCTCTTCGCGTCCTCGACATCATCCTTCCAGGCCGTCGAGTCATGGTGCCTGACGCTCTCGTAGACGCAATGATTGTCCTTCCAGTAGCCGTCGGTGCGGCACTGCTCGATGGTGGGCGTATAGCCCGTGCCGGTGCCGGAGCCGGTCCCGGAACCGCTGCCGGTGCCGCTGCCGCTGCCGGTGCCGCTGCCGGTGCCGCTGCCGGTGCCGGTGGCGTCGGTCGGCGATTCCGGGGGTTTGGGGTTGCCGGTGAGATCGGTCGCTTCGAACTGGGACTGAGCCGCGGCCGCTCTGTAATCAGCGGCCTTGCCTCCGTTCATCATGGCGGGGTTGTAAGTCGACGCCATGCCGCGCAGCAGAGCCAGGCTCTTGCTGTTGCCGCTGGCCAGGTGCTTCAGGGGCATGGAGCCGCTCTTGCGGATGTTCTTCGCCTGCAGAGTCCCGCCCTTGCCGGTCGTGGCCGGGGCCTGTCCGGGCTTGCCCAGCTTGCCGCTGGTGCCCGCGTAATTCGGCACGATGCCCTGGCCGCCGCCGCTGCCGCCGCCGAGGGAGTTGCCGCCTCCGCCGAATATGCTGTTCGCGCCGAAACTGCCCGCGCCGCCGCTGAGATGCGGCTGCATCATGGTCCTCTCTGCCCCCATTCCGCCTTCGCGCAGAGCCGCGGCGGCCTGGGCATCAGCCTCGGCCTTGGCCTTGGCGGCATCGTCCTTGGCGGCCTGTTCCTTTTCGCCGGCGGCCTTGACGTCGTCGGTCCCGACGGATTTGTTCTCCCAATCGAGTTGGCCGTTGGCGGACTTGGCCGCGTACTGCAGGCGGGAATCGTCCGTATCGTTCCGGATCTTCATCGTGGAGCTGATGTCTCCCAGTGCCAGCTCGGGCGTCGGTTGGTTGTTTCCGGCCAGAAGCTTGTAGGCGATGGCCGCGATCCCGCCGATCATGAGCGCGGCTACGGCCAGGACCGCGACCTTGCCCAGCACGGTCGCGGTGAGCTCGCCCAGGACACCGCGCACGGCCCCGGCGAGGTTGCCCAGGGCAGCGCGCAAAGGTGCGGTGAGCCGTCCCAAGAAACCGCCGATGCGGGCCATGAGGTTGCCGAAGAACCCGCCCCCGGCTCCCCCGGCTCCCGCGGCGCCCTCGGCGCCCGCAGCGCCTGCTGCGCCGGCAGCGCCCCGTGCGCCGCCCGCTGCAAGGGCCTCGCCGGCCTCACCGGCGGCGCCGGCAGCGCCCCGTGCGCCGCCCAATGCCGCCTCAGCGGCCTCTCCGGCCTCGCCGGCGGCGCCTTTGGCGCCCTGGAAAGCTTTCGCTCCCTCTTTGCTGCTGCCCCAAGACAACCCGCCCTTCTTGCGCTCTTTCTTCTTGAGGTCGGGAATCTCGGCGTCGGGAATCTTCTGGTTCGGGAGCTTGGTATCGTCCTTGTTTGTCTCGGCCATATTGATATCCCTCGTATGGGGTCCTTCCTCCTCGATAAAGGTCAGGACGGGCAACCGGGACCCACCATGGTCAGTTTAGCCCCCGACTTGGCGATTGTCAATAGAAACAATCGCGTTTACTATAATTTTACTTTGCCGCCAATGGGCGGGTAGTGGGCGGGTAGTGGGCGGGTGGCGGGAGCCGTCCAGCTTGCTATAATCTGCCCCGGGAGAGCCCTTGACCCAACCCCCAGACCTCGCCGAGCCGGTTCCGCCTGATTTCGGCAATGTCGTAGCCGGCATCGGGTTTGCCGCCGGCGCCATAGGCCTCTTATGCCTTTTCGACGCCCTCAGGGAAGCCCTGGGCGCCTACCTGTACCACACCTCCATCCCCGTGCTGAGCATCTACAAGGGCGTGCTGGGCATCTACGCGGCGGTCCGCCAGGGGCATCAATGGAGCGACCCCGACGCCAAGCCCTCGCTCGGCGGCCGTTTCTTCGTTCTCGCCTGGCTTGCTCTTCCCGTTTTCTTGAACGCCCTGGAAGTGGGCAGGCTGTGGTCTCCTCCCCCCATCCAGCCCGCGAGTCTCAACAGCACCCTATGCTGGGTCATAGGCTACTACGTCTTCAGCAAAGTCTCGACGCTGACGAGGCTGAACGGCTACCGGCCTTTTGGCCTGGGCAAGGACCTCGACCGCCCCCCCTTGCCCGAGGCGAAGCTCAAGATCATGAAGGAGCTCGGGCTGGCGGTGGACGTCCTGGGCGCCATCTGCCTTTTCGACATCCTCCGCGAGGGCATCGCCCCGCCGAACCGATCCTACATCGACATCCATTTCGCCTACAGGCTCGCGCTTGCGGCTTACGCCGGGACCAACCAATGGCGCAAATGGACCGACCCTGAGGCGGACTCGCCGCGCTGGGGCTTGATGTGGGTGCTGACTTGGCTGGGCGTGGCGGTGCTGCTCAAGGGCCTGACGCTCATCAGCTCCGACAATCTCATGGTCATGCCCCAACACCTGACCGGGACTTTGCTCTGGGTTCTCGCGATCTACGGCCTGGGCCGGGTGCCGACCTTCCTGGGTTGGAATCCTTTGGGGTCGGCCCCGAGACCTCCGATCCCCTCTCCGCCGCCGGCAGAGGACGACCGGACGCCGGACGATGGGTCGGATGACTCTCAGGGCGATCTCGATGCCGTGGCCGCCGCCTGCAAAGCGGCCGGGGAATTCTCCCGTTCGGACATCATGAAGGCGACCGGCCTGGGCGCCGATGCCGCCAAGCGCCGGCTCGGGGTCCTGCTGCGCAGGGGCTGGATCGAAAGGATCATGTTCGGGAGGTATCGCTGGAAGGGCCCGAGGTCCGATGCCTGAACAACGCAAAATAGACGGCTCGATGTTCCTGGCGAGCCTGTGCGCGCTCTCGGCCTTCATGGCGTTGTCCGTGATCTCGGTGTGGCGGGAAGTGCCTTTCGTGTATCCGCCCAATCCGATTGCGGAAGGCGAGCAGGCCTCAAGCCAGTCTTTGGAGCGGGTCGCGGTCCTGTCTTTCGAAGACACCCGGGGGGCTTCGCCTTACGCGGCGGCGCTGCGCCGCGAGGCGTCGGCCAACGGCGGCGGGTTGGTCTGCGAGCTGGGCGCGGACTCGAACCATTTGGGCCGGGTGGACGGGGCGGCTCTGGCGCGGGTCCTGGCCCAGGAGCTGGCGCGCACGGGGCGTTATGCGAGCGTGCGCTACATCGGGGCGCCCGAGGAATTCAAAGACGAAACGGCGATCGTCTACGGCAAGGTCCTGGAGGCGGAGATGCGCATCCGCAAGGACGGCAACAGGGAGTATGCTGTGGGCGTCGAGCTTTCCGCGGCCCGGGCTAATGCCGAAGGCCGTACCGTGCAGGCGCCGTTCTGGCAGAAAACTCTGCGCCGCAAGGCGCGGGCCGAGGGGGCTCCTCCGGCCTACGAGATCAGGGCGTTGGTGGGCGCGCTCAGCGCCGAAGCCGCCGAGAAGCTAGCTGAGGATTCTTGGGGCGGGCCCGCAAACAGGCCGTGAACGCAGTGCAGGGCCTCCAGGAGAATCCACCTTGTCCGAGGAGAGACGGTCATGCCTGACCGCAATCTGGCAAAGCTACGGAGAATATTGCCCTATTTGAACCGGACCAACTCAGCATCCTGCCCAGCGCCTTCCAACATTGGCGTCTGGTCCCGGTTCTGTCTGCTGGCCGCATCCTGCACCTTAGGCTTGAGGTAGTCGTAGAGTCCGCGCATGGTGATTGCGCCGGACTTATCCTTGGCCTCGCCCCCCAGCCCCTTGAGGAAGTAGTAGGTGAATATCCCGTGGCCTTGGTCATCCAAAGTGCTGGTGGTCTCCTTGGCTGAGGTGGCGGCGAAGAGAACGAGTTTGCCGTTGGGGGCGACGTCCATGTCGACCTTGTTGACCAAAGGCCGCGTGCCCTTGGCCAAAACCGAGCGTCCGCCCGCACCCGAGAAACAGGCATCCAAGGCCACGATGACCTGCTTGGCCTTGAGGCCGCCCAGCTTGGCGTAGAGCTTCTTGAGGGGGTAGGCGGTCTTGTCGAGGAAGCTGGGGTTGCCATCCCAGGGGACGAGGTAGGCTTGGCCGGACTCCGGGTCCGGGGCGCCGTGGCCCGAGAAATAGAAGAAGACCCGGCCTCCTTCCTTGACGTTGCGCGACAGCCAGTCCTCGGTATAGGAGGCCAACCCCGAGAGAGTGGCCCGCGGACCGACCAGGAACTTGATGTTGCGCTCGGGGACGCCGAGGGCGAGCAGGTGGTTCTTGACGGCTTGGGCGTCGCGCTCGGCGAACTGGGCGTCGGGGAGGTCGTTGGAGTATTTTTCTATACCCACCACCACAGCGAAATCGCCGTCTTTCTGAGGGAGTCTGTAAGCCGGCTGGCCAACATCCGGGTAGACTTCCTGCGTCGGCTGAACTGGCTTCGGAGCGCTCACCTGCTCCGCCACTGGCTGAGACATCGGGCTGGCCTTCTCTGCCTCGCGGACAGGGAGTCTTGGAGGTTGCGCAGAGACAATCCTCCACTCCTTCAGGGGTGACGAACGCCGTTGGGCAACGATGCGGGAGTGGAATTTGGAGCCCGGAGAAAAAAGACCGCAGATTTCCGCCCCAGCACCAGCCCAAGCGCGCATATCCGATTCAGGACGAGGCGATCGCGCCATAGAGAGCGTCTGCTTGGAATAAGTCGACAATACGTCGAACCTGGCGCCTTGGTCGCGGAAGAGAATAGTCACATCATGAGCAGGAGCTGCATCCAATGCCGCGACTTGCACTATGCTGCTACCGCAGATTCGAGAACAGCCTTCGACCATAGCCGCGAACGCATTGCCAGGCAGATTATCATCCATCACGACGCCGAAGGTCAAAGGCCCGCCATTCTTCTGGCAAGTCCCTGCTTCCTCACCCGCCAGCACCGATTTGGAGCCGCTCCAGGACAATGCAACGATAAGAAGCGGCAGGACCGCCAATATTTTCCGCAAAGAAAGATCAGTTCTCATTATCGTCATGATGCAACCATTATACTACACCAGTCCCAGGACAAAAAGGCGCGAGCCAAATGCTCACGCCGCTCTCAGCGGCTTGAGCGCTTGGCTCGTGCTACCGTGCTGCTACGACCCGGAGACTAGTCCCACTGCTGCGTGTCTGGATTCCAGTGGCGAGGATCCACATTGTGGAAATCGCCATAGAGGTTCGATCCAGTGCCGAGGCTCCCCATGCCTAACGAAGTATTTCCTGCGGACATGACACCTTGGTTGGCAGTGATTGACGCCCCAGTGGTGCTAGAGGGAAGGTTGGCCATGGATGACGTCTGTGCCTCAGTCAGACCATTGGGATTAGATATCCCATATCCGGTATTCCCAGAAGCATGTCCTCCCTGGTCCATGAATGTCCTCTCGGCCGCTGTCTGCTCTTTCCCAGCCGACTCGACGGCTTTGGCGTCTGCCGAGGCCTTGTCCGCGCTCGCATACGCCATGTACCCGGCGATTGAAGTCAGGGTACCCATGATCGCGAAGATCGTACCCTCTGGCTTGCGGCCCATGCCGGCTACCATCAAGCCCAGAATCGCTATCAGGGCGCCGACCGCGCAGAGCATCACGCCGCAGACCTTTGCCATCGCGAAGCCCAACATCATGGTCGCCGGCACGACGCTCTTCTGCAGGAACCCAGCAAGGAGCAGGAAGACGCTGAGGATGGTGGCTATAAGGGACAGGATCTTCAGCATGTCGAAATACTGGTTCGTCGGATCATCCTTCCCGGTACCGGCCACGTTACCTTGCTTGAGTACGCAGCCCCCGTCCGCCGAATTGACGAAGTCCCCATGCCAGCCGTACTGCGACGCCAAAGTGCCGCAGTCATCAGGCCCGCCCGAACCGACGTTGCCGCCGGCACCCACCGGGGCCCCGCTACCTCCACCACCCCCTGAGGAAGGATTAGAATCCTTGGCCCCTGCGCGGGGGCCGCCACCCAATCCCCCCCCGGACCCGCTGAGCAACTGGCTATCCCCGGAACCGGTGTCGAAAGGCACTCGCGACGCATCCGAACGAGTCTCGTTGGCGCCAGCCTTCATCTGCCTGGCGCCCTGGACAGCACGGTTAAGCTGTCTCTGGGCCAGGCTCCGGCCCGGGTTCCGGCCCGTCGAGATCCGGGAAGACGAAGAGCCCGCACCCATTCGTTTGCTGCCCAAAGTGGACAGGGCGCCGGCAGCCCCCGGGTTAGGCTTCACCTGGGCAAAGCCCTGCCCGATCCCGCCCGCCATCCCCCCGCCTCCGGACAAGCCGCTGCCCCCCTTGCTGAGCTCTCCGAACTTACGGCTGAACGCAGCCGCCTTCTCCTTCTCGGCCGCAGCCGCCTGCGCCGCGGCCAGAGCGGACGGGTCAGGCCCAGCCGGGACGTTAGCCTCCTCCTTCGCCTTGGCCTCCGCGTCGGCCTTGGCCTGGGCTTCGGCCGCCGCCTTGGCATCCGCCTCAGCCTTGGCAGCCCTGGCCGCGCGCTCCTCAGCGGTCAAACCGTCCAGACTGCCCGAAACCATGGTGACGCTGTTCTGCCCCGAGACCGTCCCGCCCGGAAGCTTGGAAAGGTCTCCCTCGTACTTGGGCTTCTCGTTCTTGGAAGCGAAGAGCTGCGGCTTCCTTTCGAACTTGCTCTCATCCGGCCTCAAGCCCTTGCCCGCGTTATAGGCGCCGACGCCCACCGCGCCCGCCAGCAAAGTGACCACGATCTTGAGCGCGGACTGGCTCATGATGCCGGAGACCGAGCCCCAGATGCCGCCGCCGCCGCTGCGGCCCGCCGCGCCGGCGCCGCTGTGCCAGAAGGCTCCGCCCTTCTTCTTCCGGCGGTCGTCCCCGACCTTGGCCAATTTCAGCTCCGGGATCTGCGGAGCGACTTGTTTAGTGTCCATGGCGGTTCTCCTGACCTAGACCAAATACCGGTCCAAAATCCCCTGCGAAGGCGGCCTGACCACCTGCGACGACTGGTAAGGATGGTCCCAGTCCGGCGGCCTGCCGTCCTTGAACAAACTCGCCTCGTATGACTTCTTCGGAGCCATATAAGCCCAAGCCGTGGCGGCCAAAGCGGCACCGCCGCAGACCATCATGAGGAGATGGGTGTTGCCGCCCATGGCCGTAGCCAAGGCTTTGTCGTCGGCTGTGGCGTTCGCCTTAGTTGCGCCGGCCGCATCATAATTCGCGGCCGGATCGCTCCCCTTGATCGGGTCTCCTGCTTTAACAGGATCGCCTTCGGCTTTAGCGCCTGCCGCGCTGACGATGAGGACGGCCGAAGTCGCTATGAGGCAGCCTCCCGCCAGAGCCAGCATCTGCCCCTGCAATTGCTGACCGAACTTGCCTCCGCCGATCTCCGCGCCCAGGGAGACGACCTTCGCTGCCAGCGCGGCGGCGATGATAGCCAATAGGATGATGATGGCCTTTGCCAACCCAAGAGACAATCCCTGCATGCTGCCGATCTTCGAAGCCATGAACAAGATCATGGCCGAAGCCATCACCAGCATCATGGCGGTGTTGATGGCCGCCTGCCAAGGCGTGACGTTCTTGCCGGTGACCGCGGGCACTGAAGACCCGAATTGACTGTCAGGCGAGCCGCCGCCGGAGGGATTGACCGACGGATTTCTGTCATGCGCCCCCTCCTGCGCGGCCGAGGGGCTTTCCGCCGACGGCGACGCGGCCTGCGCGGTATTGCCATCATAGGTGCGGCCCGCGCCCATGCTGCTCGTCGCGCCCTTCTGGTCGTGGTGCACCGCGCTGAGCTGCCTGACGACTCCGCTGCTGCCCAAGGCGCGGCCCGAGCGCAAGGCCTGCAGGCCGCTCGCCCCGTGGGATGCGGTGTTGGCGCCCAGATTGCCGCGGTTGGCTTTGGCCAGAAGCGAAGCGTTGCCCGCCGGTCCCCCGGCGGCGGGAAGGGAGACCGAGCCGCCCGAGCCCGAGGTCGCGCCCTTGGTCAGGTCTCCGATCTTATGGTCCATCTTGAGCTTGGCGATGGTGCTGCCTCCGACATTGTCGTTCCTGAGCGGCGGCGGCACGGCGGCGGCCGAGGCCGAGGGGGCGGCCGGCGCGGCTGCAGCCTCCGGCGCGGCCTGCTCCTGCGGCGCAGCTTGGCCCTTGGAGTTGGCATCCACGAGGAATTGCAAGGATTTGGAGGCCCCGTTGGCCGATGCGGAGCTGTCCTGCCCGCCCGCGCCAGCCTGGTTCTGGGGCTTGGGCGCGAAAAGGGATGTGAAGCTGGCGTCGCTGCGGTCCGCGGCCGTGGGGCCGAAGAGCTTGTAGGCGACCACTCCCAAGGAGCCCGCCACCGTGGTCCCGACCAGGATCAAGCCTATGATGCCGGCTTTGGTGGCCAGCAGGCCGCCGCTGATCCCCGCGCCCAGCAGGCCGCCCAGGCCCCCGGCTCCGCCGCCGCCGACCGCGCCGAGTCCGGCCGCGCCGCCGCCGGCCTCGGTCCCGATGCCCAAGCGGAACAGGAGCGCCGCCAAGCCGCTGCGCTTCTTCTCTTCCCGGTTCACTTCCGGGTTGATTTTAGGAAGATCGGTTTCTTGGCCCATAGCGTTCTCCCATCGTCAGTGAATTGTCTGTTGACCGTGAGTCGGATCGATCTGGTTCGCCATTGCGGCAGTAGTCGCGCTGTTCGCGGCCCCGCCCGCCACGCCGCCGAAAACGCTGCCGACGACTCCCGTGACCACCCCGCCCACCACCGCGCTGATGACCATCATCATGATGGCTTTGCGCATCTGCTCGCCTTCGTCAACGGCGGGAGCCGCGAATTTCCCGGGCACGGACTCCATCTTGTTTACGTTGGCGTTGGGATCATTGGCCTTGAGGTTCGCGGGCACGGCGTCAAAGCCCGTGTAGGCCCCGCCCTGGGCCGTGCCCGGGCCGCCGCCGATGGCCGAGCCGCCGCGGCTGCCGTCGAAGCTGGCGCCGGACATGGCCCGTGCCGCGTCGGCGCTCTTGGTCGTGAGCGCGGCCTGGCCCTGGGAGGCCGCCCCCTTCAAGGAGTTCATGATGGGCTTGCCGCCCTGGCCGGCTCCGGAGTCGCCCGGGCCCAAGCCCCGAGTCTGGGCGAAGCCGGTCTTGGCCACGCTCGTGCCGAACGCTCCCGAGACGCTCGGGCCGGAGCTGGCCCCGCTGCCGCCGGATCCCCCCATCCCGGAAAGCGAGCTGAAATTGCCCTTGGGGGGCGTGAAGGGGACCTGGGGCTTGGCGCCGCCCCAGCTCGCCGAGGCTTCGGTCTTGCGGCTGACGTCTTTGAGTGCGTCGGCGAAGGACGCGGAGCCGGTCAGCGGCGCGCCCGGAGCCGCCGCCCCCGTCGCAGCTTCAGGGGGGGCCTGATAGAGAGAAGACATGGATTCGCCGTCCGCCTTCTTCTTTCCGTAGGCGTTGTCCATGGAGAGGTCCACCGCCTGGCCGGGAGCGCCGCTGGGGTTGGCCATGCTGTCGAGGCTCTGATTCTCGCTCTTGAGGCCGTGCGCGCGCACGGAGCCGGACCCTACGGAAGTGTCCATCAAAGGCATGCAGACCCAGGCTCCGACGCCGGCGAAGCCAAGGAGGATGACCCACCAGTACTTCTTGAACGGGTCATTGCCCTGCTTGATCTTGATGATGTTCATAACCACCACTGAAGGCGGCCCTGCAAGCGCGCTGAACTCCGACACGCTCAGTTTAGCCTCCGGCTATTGTTTTGTCAAGAGAAACCGTTTTCCTTACTCTATTTTTACCGATTGGCCCCCCCATGAATGGCGCCCGGAAGCCCGGTCCGTCCGGAAGGCGCGCTCAGGCGGGCGGCGCGCCCGGGGGGACAGGAAAGGAGGCCGGGCCTGCGAGCGGCTGAGAGCCGGGCGGCAGAGGGATGGGCCTGGGCGGTTTGCCGTATTCCATGAAAATGCTTACGATCTCGTCATAATCGAGCTCGTCGCGCCGCACCAGTTCGGCCGCGAAGCGGTCCAGGATGCGCGATTCGGTCCTCAGGACTTGATCGACTTCGACCAGGCACTCATGGAGGATGCGCTGGGTCTCGATGTTGAGCTTCGCCTTGAGATGCTCGGAGAGCTGGTCTCCCCGCATGCTCTGGCCCGAGGGGATGACGGAGAAGTCCCCGATGAAGCCGTCGCCGCCCATACCCAGGCTCCAGACCATGTCGTGGGCGAGCGTCATGGCGTTGGAGAAGTCGGCGGAGACCCCGCTGGTGGTCACGCCGTAGCGGATCTTCTCGGCGGCATAGCCGCCCAAAGAGGTCTTGATATGGCCCAGAATCCGGTTGCGGTCGGAGAGATGGAGCTCCTCGCGCGGGATATGGTGCACCACGCCCAGACTGCCCGCCCGCTGGATGATCGAGGCCTTGAACACATCGTCCGTGGGATGCAGGAGGTAGAGCACCATCAGGTGGCCGGCCTCGTGGTAGGCCACCATCTCCCGCTCCCGCGGCGACATGGTCAGGCGGTGGGCCACGCCGAGCTCGATGCGCTCGAGGGCAGTGGAGATATCCTTGTAGTTGATGAGCTCCCGCCGGTCGCGCAGGGCCACCAAGGCGCCCTCCTTGAGGATGTTCTCGATCTCGGCCGGGGTCTTGAAGACCGCCTTGCGCGCCAGCCGCCCCAGATCCACGGCCGGGTCGAGATGGACCTTCTTGGCGTAATAGGCGAAGATCTCTTCACGCTCCTGCAGGTTCGGCCGCCCGATGGCGATGGTGCGGTCGAAGCGGCCGGGCCGCATCAGGGCGGGGTCGAGGACCTCCTCCCGCGCGTTCATGGCGCCGAGGACCACGATGTGGCTCTCGTCGTCGGTGAGGCCGTCCATCTCCACGAGGAGCTGGTTGAGGGTGCTGTTGGACTCGGAGGAGCCGCCGAAGGCGTCCAGGAACGTGCGCTGCTTGCCCACGACCTCGAGCTCGTCTATGAAGATGAGGCAGGCGCCGTAAGCCTGGGCGTACTGCCGGGCCTGCTTGAAGAGCTTGCGCACGCGCGAGGCCCCCACGCCCACGAAGACCTCCACGAACTCCGAGCCGGCGGTGGAGAGGAACGGCACGCCGGCCTCGGTGGCGATGGCCTTGGCCAGCATGGTCTTGCCGCAGCCCGGGGGCCCGACCATGAGCATGCCGTGCAGGATCTTGCCGCCCACGCGCTTCAAGGCCGCGCGGTCCTTGATGAGCTGGACCATCTCCCAGGCCTCGCGCTTGGCCTCGATGAGGCCGATGACGTCCGTAAAGCGCACCTTGACCTGGGAGGCGTCGACCTTGGACTTCTTGAGCTGGGCGAAGCCTCCGCCGTACTGCAAGAGATACAGGAAGCCCACGAAGACCAAGGTCTGCAGGATGCCCCAGGGCAAAGAGGCCACGTTGATGCCCACGATATAGCGCCGGACGCTCTCCTCCATGCCGGACATGTACCAGACCGGGATGATGATGGCCACGATGAAGCCGACCACGATGGCGACCACCAGCCAGTTGCGCTGCATGAAAAGGCGGATCTTGGCCCAGAGCATAGGAATTTTAGTTTAGCATTTAGCGGGCCTGAGGCGTGGCTGCGGCGATGGCCATCAAGGGCCCAGACCCGGCAGGATGAAGGCGATGGGCCGGTCGCGGTTGGGCACGTACTTCGTCACCTCGAAAGTGAAGCCCGAGCTCTTGTAGAACGGCATGTTGATGGGATGGGTCTTGACCGTGAGGGTCACCACCTGCCAGACCTGGGTGCGGTTGATGTCGACCTGGGCCGCCTGCCCCAGCAGGTCGAGGAACGAACCGGCCTTGGTGCCGTAGCCCAGGTACTGGCTGACCTTGGTCTGGATGTCCCCCATGAGCTGGTTGTCCGAACTCACGTAGGCCGCGTTGCGGTGCGACTCGAGCTGCCAGCGCCGGGCCGCGTAGAAGGACGCGATCTCGATCTTCTGCACGAGGATGAGCAGGGCGTAGATCTTGGCGAAGGCGAAGAGGAAGAACATGAACAGGGGGAAGAGCAGGACCGTCTCGGTCATGGCCTGCCCGGGCCGGCGCCTGCGCCAAGGGAATCTGATCATGGGTATGTCCGGACCTGGAACTTGGGCGTCGGGTTGGGCCAGACCGAGGCCTTGGTGCCGGTGCCGTAGCCGTCTATGGCCACGGAGACATGGATCGCGGGGCCCCCGCCGGGGAAGTCGGTCTGGAAGTCGTGGTTGAAGTAGTTCTTGGAGACGATGAAGTTGTCGCCCGCCCCGCCCCAGAACTGGTTGACCGGGACGCCCCGGCTCCCATACTGGCTCGAGCTCAGCGCCGCGTTGAGCTTGCCGTCATGGGCGGAGCTGCCGTGGTGCACGCCCGTGATGCCGTCGCTGACCGTCAGGATCTGGAAAAGGCCGTGGCAGCCGTTGATGGGGCTGGCCATCTGGACCGGGCCGCCGTCAGGCGAATAGACCTGCCAGGGCTGGAACGTGGTGCCCGTCGGCTTGTTCCCGTAGAAATTGACGTACTGGTAGCAATGGTACTGGAGACTGCTGCCCAGACCCCAGCTGCCCATGCCCGCCTCGAAGAGGTTGGAGGCGGCGGCCGCCCCGTTGACGTCGGAGCCGGTGTTGAGCCAATAGGATTTCCGGAGGAAGTTGTGCGCCGACGCCAGGCGGTTGAGCACCGAATACTGGGCGTCCTCGACGGAGCCGAGCAGCTGGTAGATCTGGACGTAGAGCTTGTAGATCTGGTTGGCGTCGTCCCAGTTGAGCCAGTAGGCGTTGGCGTCGTCGTCTTTCTCCAGGCCCGTCAGGATCGTGATGCAGGGCGACTTGCCGGTGGGCGGACAGGACTCCCCGTCGATGTTCGACGGATCGTCGTTCTTGTCGCGGCCGGGCGGGCCCCCGTACCTGATGTTCCAGGAACCGTCGCTGTTGCTGAACTTGTCGTCATGCCTCGGCACGCAGTCCCCGTTGCGCTGGGGGAACACGCCCCGCCTGCAGAGGATCGTCCAAAGCCTCTTGTCCTCGGCGCCCTTGCTGTCGCAGCCGCCCTTCATCGAGCAGTCGAGGGTGGTGTCATAGAACCCCTCGTCGAAGATGCGCATGGGGAAAGCGCCGTTGACGTAGGCGGTCCGGTTGAGGAAGTCGGAGTAGTTGGTCATCTCCACGAATACGGCCGCGTCGATGGCGAACTGATGGCGGATCTTCTCGCGGGAGAGCTTCGCCGTCTCGTAGATGAGATAGACGAAAAGCATGAGGGTGGGGAACAGGAACAGGGCGGGGATGATGACCTGCCCCAAACGGCCTCTGCGGCGGGATAGCATCCCTAGAAGGTTAGCCCGAGGCCCGTGAAAAATCAAGGCCGGGACGGTAAAAAAGCGGTATCGGCGGGACCTAGACGACCAGGAACTTGGCGGTCTCTTCGGTGTTGAAGCTGACCTGGGACGCCGCGAAGTCGATGGAGGTCGCGATGTGCTGCTGGAGCATCCCGTCCCTGCACCGGTTGATGCGCAGCTGGAAGGTCGTGGAGTAGAGCTCCCCGCGCACGCTCTCCACCTCGGCCCAAAGGCCCCGGTCGCCCCAGGGCTTGAGGGTCTCCGCCATGCCGGCCCGGTAGGCGGCGTAGTCCTCATCGTTCATGCGCCCGGTGGTGGCCATGTTGAAGACCAGCAGGCCCACGTCCTCGTCCGGCGGGATGTTCTTGGCGATGAAGCGGGGGGCGTGCTCCGCCGGGCAGGCCACCAGCTGGAGGAAGCTGGCGTCCCGGGAGACCAGGTCCAGGACCACGTCTGCGGCCTGGTCCATCTCCTCGATGGCGCGCATGTTGTCCGGCGGCACGGCCGCGGTCAGCCAGCGCCTGTGGCTGATGTCCGAGAGCAGGAGCGGCTCAGGGTCCAGCCCGATGCGAGCCGCCACCAGGTCCGAGGCGAAGTTCTTCTCCGGCCGGACCATGTCCGCACAGAGGTCCAGGCCGGCGCCTGCGTTGACCTCAACCAGGTAGTACGGCAGCTTGCGGAAGCGCTGGAAGAACAGCAGGGCCGGGACCTTCCAGAGCCCGGTCCGCGCCGCCACGTAGGAGCGGCGGTGCCCGAGGCGCAGGCGGTGGTAGAACGAGTCCGGCGCGGCTGCCAGGAAACGGTCCAAGGCCGGAGCCGGGTCCGCCTCGGGAGTGCCGCCGCAGGAGGGGAAGTAGCGCACCAGCGGGCAGTCCTCGTCGCTCAAAGCCTCGTAGTGCACCGCGCTCAGGAAGAGCTGCCAATCCTCGGTCCAGGCCACGAAGTTGCGCTTCTCCCAGGCCTTGAGGACCTTGGCCAGCCAAGGCGGGTCCCGCTTGACCGCCTCGGCCAGGTGGCGCACCATGGCGCCGGTCACGGGCAGCTTCATCGTGACCAGGGTCGCGCGCTCCAACTGGGCGAGGAACTGCTCCTTGGTGATCAAACTTCGTCCCCCCGACGGAACGGCCGCCCCCCGCGGGGGGGCGGCCGGACTCGGCGCCTTCGGCGCCGAGTTCGAGTTCAAGTCTCTTGCGGCGAGATGAGCCCCATCTCGATGCCCTTGACCACGGCCTCCGTGCGGTTGGAGACCTCGAGCTTTTGGAACACGGCGTTCAAGTGGTTCTTGATGGTCTTGACCGAGCAGTCCATCTTGGCCGCGATCTCCTTGTTGGACATGCCCGAGCCCAGCAGCACCAGCACCCGGATCTCGGTCTTGGTCAGAGCCACCGGCGAGCCCTGCCCCTCGCCCGAGGCCATCTGGCGCAGCCCGGCGAGGAGCTTGCCCATGACCTGCTGGGGGATCATCACGCCGTCGTTGGCGAAGGCCTTCAGGGCGTTGACCAGCTCGGAGGCGGGCAGCATCTTGGAGAGATAGCCGTTGGCGCCGGCCTGGATGGCCTCCATCACGTGGGCCTCGTCCTCGTAGCTGGAGAGGATGAGGACGTTGGTGTCCGGGCATTCCTTGCGGATCACCCGCGTGGCCGCGATGCCGTCGATCTGGGGAAGCTTGATGTCCATGAGGATCACGTCGGGCTTGAGCTTCTTGGCCTGGCGGATGACGTCCTGGCCGTCAACGGCCTCGCCGACCACTTCGACGATCTTCTCGTTCTCCAGCAGGTCCTTGATCCCTTCGCGGAACAGCGTCTGGTCGTCGGCGATCAGCACTCTGACTCTTTTCTTCGGCGTGGGCATTTCTTTCCCCCTTGGTCGTGTGTGTGAGTATATCAAAAAATTCAACCGCCGGATTTCGGTATGGGGATCGTGAAATAGAATGTGGACCCCTGGCCCAGGCCCGGGCTCTCGACCCAGATCCTGCCCTTATGGCTGCCGATGATCTCCTTGGCGATGGACAGGCCGAGCCCGAGACGGCCGCCGCCGGCCTGGCTCTTGGCCTGATTGAAGCTCTCGAAGATCGTGTCGAGGTTCTCCGGCGCGATGCCTTCGCCCGTGTCCCGGATGGCGAACTGCACGCAGTCGCCGGCCTGGCTCACCAGGACCGCCACCTCACCGCCCTTCGTGGTATGCCGGATGGCGTTCTCCAGGAGGTTGTTGAGGACTTGCATGACCCGCCGCTTGTCGCCGCAGACCATAGGCAGTCCCGGCGAGATCTGCGCCTTCAGAGACAGGCCGCGCGCCGCGGCCCGCCCCTGGGGCCCGAGCAACCCCTCCTCCACCATGGCCCCGGGAGCGAAGAAGCTCATCTCCAGACGGAACTTGCCCTGCTCGATGCAGGCCCAATCCACCAGGTCTTCGATGAGCCGGGCGAGCTGGCCGATGCCGTTGGAGATATAGACCATGCGCTTCTTCTGGTCCGCGTCGGGAGTGATGGACTGGGTGAGCATCTCGAAGCTCACCTGCAGGGTCATGAGCGAATTGGAGAGGTCGTGGGAGGACATGGAGAGGAACTTCGACTTCATCGCATTGAGACGGGTCAGCTGGGCGTTGGTCTCCTTGAGGTCGGCCATGAGGCGGCGGTTCTCGACCTCCAGGCGCAGCTTCTCCATGGCCTTGACGATGGAGTGCTTGAGCCGGTCGAAGTCCACGGGCTTGGCCATGAAGTCCGTGACCGATTCCTGGATGGCCTTGACCGCGGTGTCGAGGTTGGCGTGCGCGGTCAGCATCAGGATCTGGCTCTCGGTGTTCACGGTCCGGATGCGCTTGATGACGTCGATGCCGGTGGCGTCGCCGAGGTTGTAGTCCATGAGTATGACGTCGAAGAAGCGCTTCTGCACCGCCGCCAGGGCCTCGGCCCCCGAGGCGGCCTGCGCCACCTCGTAGCCCTCGACCTCGAGGTTGTCGTTGATGCTCTCGCGCATGTTCGCGTCGTCGTCCACGATCAGGATGGAACCTTTCATATCTATGCCGCCTTAGGACATGTGTTGGGGGCCCGCCGCGCCTGCGGGAGCCCCGCTGGGCGGCGGCGTGCCCGGCTGCGCCACCGGGAGGGTGAGCTTGAAGACCGTGCCCTGGCCGACCACGGACTCGACCTCCACGCCCCCGTTGTGGCGGTCCAGGACCTTGCGCACGACGGCCAAGCCCAGGCCGGTGCCGCGCGCCTTGGTGGTGAAGAAGGGGGCGAAGATCTTGTCCAGCACGTCCGCCGGTATGCCGGGGCCCGTGTCGCCGATGAGGATCGCGACCGATTTGCCGTCTGCCGCCATGCGCGTGTGCAGGCTGACCGTGCCCTTCTGGGGCATGACCTCGATGCCGTTGTTCATCAAGTTGCGGATGGCCTGCTGCACCTCGGTGGTGTCGATGTCCACCAGGGGGTTGGCGGGGTCGAACTGCTTGTCCAAAGCGATGTGCGGCGGGAAGGGGTAGACGGAGAGGAGCTCCTCGAGCCAGGCGTTGAGGAGGACCCGCTCGGGCTTGAGCTCGCGCGTGCGGGAGTAGGTCAGGATCTCGTTGATGATGCCGTTGGCCTGCTTGATCTCCGACTCGATGATCCGGATGTGTTTGTCGATCTTGGGGTCGGTCCCCGCCGGCGCGGTCCCGAGCTTGGTCTTGATGAAGTAGATGGAGTTGTTGATGACCGCCAGCGGGTTGCGGATCTCATGGCCGACGACGGAAGCCATCTGCCCTATCGCGGCCAGCCGCTCCTTCTTGATGAGCTCATCCTGGGCCGCCTTGAGCTCCCGGGTTCGCGCCTCGACGCGCTTCTCCAGGAACTTGGTGAACTTCTCCAGCTCCTGCTTGGCGTGGATGAGTTCCCCCGTCTTCTCCTTCAAGGACTCGCTCATGGCCAGGAAGGTCTGGGCGAGGTCTCCGATCTCGTCGTTGGTGGTCGTCATCTCGGGCAGGTCCTCGAACTGCCCCCGGCCCAGCCGAGCCGCGGCCTCGCGCAGGAGGCGGATGGGCTGGGTGATGTGGCCGGCCACGGCCAAGGAGAGCAAGATCGTGAAGAGCACCACCCAGACCAAGACCCGGAAGATCTGGTTCTTCATCTCCGCCGCGGTCTGATAGGCGTATTCCACCGGCTGCTGCACGTAGACGACCCAGTCCAGGTCGCGCACGTCGGCGTAGGCCCCCAGCAGGCGCCGGCCGTCGCCCAGGGCCATCTCGCCGCCGCCCTTGGGGGCGGTCTGGGTGGTGATGATCTTGAGGACCTCGTCGCTCATGCGCGCGTCGGGCTTGAAGACCTCCTTGGGGCTCGAATGCGCGATGAGGAAGCCGTCGCGCTTGTCCACCACGGCCGCGGCGGATTTCCCCGTGGCCGGGAACTCCATGCCCAGCATCGAGGAAAGGCCGTTGAGGCTGACCCGCGCCATCAGCACCCCCACGGCCTTGGCCGGCTGCGCCTTCTGATCGATGACGGCCACGGCGATGGTCGCCGTGGGATAGAGCCCCTGGAAGCGCTCGAGCTTGCCGATGTACTGCCCCCGGCGCATGGCCTCCACGAAGAACTCCTCGCCCTCGAAGCTGCGCATCTCCGGCGCGGAGCCCAGGAACCGGCCCGTGCGCATCTGCTCCACGCCCAGGGTGCTGCTGACGGAGAGCTCCAGGACGGCGAGGTGCACCTGCATGATCCGGTTGAGGTACTGCTGCTGCTTGACGGGGTTCATGGAAGCGAACTCGTCGATGCCGGCGGTCTCGGCCAGGACGTTGCGGAAGGTGGTCACGTATTTGTAGACCGTGTCGGCGAAGCCCACGGCCAGCGACTCCTGCATGGCCAAGGTCTCCTTGCGCAGGGAGGCCTGGGAGATGCCGACGAGGTGATAGCCCACCACCCCCATGGGCGCCAGGGAGATGAGCAGGAACCAGAAGAGGATCTTGTAGGCGAGCTTGCCGCGGCGCGCAGGAGGCGGCATGTCAGATGTCCTCTCGGTTCGTCACGCTAAGGTCCCTCGGGATGTCCGGTCCCGGGCGGGTCCTGCCGCCGGCCACCCGCCCGCAGGTCAACCGCCAGGCGTCCGGCGCGACAGGAGCTGCTTGATGCGGATGGACAGCTCGGCCAAGTCGAAGGGCTTGGTGATGTACTCGTCGGCGCCCAGTTCGAAGCCCTGCTTCTTCTCCTCAGAGGAAAGGAAGCGTCCGGTCATCATGATGAGGATGGTCTGGCGCGAGCGCTTGCGCAGGGTCTGGCAGATCTGGAAGCCGCTGGAGTCCGGCAGCTGGATATCCATGATGACGACGTCAGGATCGACCTTCTTGGCCGCCTCGATGCCGGAGTGGGCCGCGCCCGCCTGGGTGCATTCGAATCCCTCCAGCTCCAGGACCTCGGCGAGGCTCTCGCGCAGGTGCGCGTCGTCGTCGATGATGAGCAGCTTGGCCATGTTACCTCCGCAGTTCCGTGCCCGGCGGGACCAGCTTGTAGCCGACGCAGGGGATGGTGGTGATGAAGCGCGCGGCCGATCCCAGCTTCTCGCGCAGCCGGCGGACGTGAACGTCCACCGTGCGCGGCGAACCGAAGTAGTTGTAGCCCCAGACGCGCTCGATCAGGTAAGGGCGCGAGAGCACCCGGTTCGACGAGCTCAAGAAGACGTAGAGCAGGTCGAGCTCCTTCGATGTCAGCGCCACGCGCTTGCCCGAGACGTGCAGGGTGTAGCTCGTCAGGTTGAGCTCGATGGGGCCCATCTTGATGATCTCTTCCGAGGCGTTGACCTGGGTGCGCCGCAGCACGGCCTTGATGCGAGCCACGCACTCCGCCGCGTCCCAGTTCTGGGACAGGCACTCGTCGGCCCCGGCCTGGAAGAACTCCAGGCGCAGGGAGGCGCCGCGGGTGCCCGGGGCCGCGATGGCCGGGGAAGGCTGGGACTTGGTGAAATAGCTGGCGTAGGCGGGCCGGACCACCGCAGCCGGCGTGGATGCGGGGGCGTCGGCGTGCTCCACCAGCGCGATGATGGGGAGCTGCTTCGTCGGCCCGCGGGAGCGCAGGGTCTTGACCATGGACACGCCGTCCTCGTCGACCAAGCGCTCCCCGATGAGGAGGAGCTCGCAGCTGCGGTTGGCCAGCAGGCCCAGGAGCTCCTTGGACTTCTGGGCCACGGTCACGGAGAGGCCGTTGGCCGCCATAGCCTCCAGGATGACCGCGGCCCGGTTGGGCTCGCGCGACGCGTAGACGACGTTCACCCGCATGGTCTTCTTATTCCGCGGCGGGCTGGTCCTCGGCCGCCTCCAGTTCCAGGCGCACGGCGCTCATCCCGAAAGTATCCGAGAAGAGGTTGTAGAGCACGGACAAGACCAGGATGAGCGCGTCCATGAGGACCATGTAGAAGACCGCGAACATCAGCGTGGCCACCAGCTTGAGAGGCAGGGACATGCCGGCCGCGCTGAGGTTGGGCACGACCACGAAGCTGAGCAGCCCCCCGGCCAGGCCGAGGGTCCCCAGGACGGCGGAGAGGACCGGCCGGGCCGCGAAGAGGATCGCCAGGGCCGCCACGGCGCCCCCGACCACGGCCAAGACGGTCGCCGCCTTGAGGTAGCCGATGAGGGCGAGGATGGCTCCGACCGCGACCCCGGTCGGGATCATCGGGTGGGTGTGCCAATACGGGTCGACGCGCTTCACTTGCTGGGTCATTTCGCTCTCCTGATAGTATCCTGCGTTAGGAAAGATTAACAATACTAATAAGAGAATACAAGCGGATTGCCGTTGGGGTGGCGAGCCAGCGCCTTCAACCGAAAGCCCGCATGCCGCCCGCCGGGCCGCCCTTGGGCTCGAAGAGGATGAGGGTCCGGCGCAGCTCGCCTTCCTCCTCCAGGTGCACGGCCCGGACATGGCAGGATTCGCCGTGGAACATGGTGTCCGCCTCGACCAGCTGGTTGGGCCGGTCCAAGGCCACTCCCACCAGGCGCAGCACGTCCTGCTGCTGGCTGTCGATGACGTCGAGGAGGTGCATCTTGCCGTCCGCGCCGCCCGCCGCGGTCATGGGAAAATTCGTGAACAGGACCGAGTTGTCCTCGTCGACCACGATGGCCTTGTGGCTCTTGGCCACCACGGCGCTGAGGATGGACTGCCACCAGCGGGCCTCGGCCACCCCCCGCTGCTTCTCCTTGACCATGGTGTTGGCCACCTCGGCCTTCACCTTGGAGAGGAAGATGTTGATGACGTTGGCCAGTTCCCCGATCTCGTCGTGCCGCGGCGGGAATTTGAGCTCCAGGTTCTTGAACAGCGACAGCAGCGGGTTGAGGACGAAATGGTGGAGGAAGAAGTAGAGCGGGATGCCGAGCAGGAAGAGCACCCCCACCGCCCCGACCGCGTATTTGCTCATGGCCTTGTTGATGACCTTGACCACGCCCTCCCGGCTGATCTGCAGGTCGAGTATGCCCATGACCTCGCCGCGCAGCGCCAGGGGGATGGCGATGTCGTAGAGCGGCATCCCGGGCACGGCGCGCACCACCGGAGTCTTGGCCAGCGAGGCCTGCTCGATGGCGTCGGTGGGCAAGGACACCTCCTTGACGAACTGCTCGAAGGTGTAGGTGATCTTGCTGGGGTCGCGGAACCAGCGCACCTCGCCGAACTTATTGAGGTAGAGCAAAGAGGCCACCCGGTCGTCCTTGGAGAAGCGCATGACCACGTCGTGCTCGTCCATGGAGAGGGCGCTCTGGCTGCGGGCCAGGCCCGTGATCAAGGTGGGCGCGTAGAGGCGCACCATGTCGATGGCCTCCTGCTTGAGCTTCTCGTCGAAGGTCCACTTGAAGAGGTTGTAGTAGAAGATGCCGCCCAGGACCATGACGTAGATTCCGATCATGGTGAACCACATGAACCACTTCGAGGAGAGTCTCATTGGGGGCTGCCGTAGAGGTTGTTGATGCGTTCCAGGCCAGCCTTGGCGTCGGGGTTGGCCGGGTCGAGCTGCAGGGCGTGCGTCCACTCGTTGCGCGCTTTCTCGAAGTCGCCCTTGTCGTAATAGATGATGCCGGAGAGGTAATATTGCTGAGACTGGCGCTTGTTCTCCTCGCTGGTCCCGAGCGCCGCGGCCGTCTGCGTGACATCGGTCTTGGCGGTGCCGGTGCTCGCCGAGATGTTGGTGGCCGCGGCCTTGGCGTCGGCTTCCGCCTTGGCCTTGGCCTCGGCCTCCACCTTGGCGACTTCCGCGGCCCGCTGCTTCTCCTCATCAGCTTTCAGCTTGGCGATGTCCGCGGCGCGCTTGCGGGCGGCGTCCTCGCGACGGACCTGCTCTTTGGCCCGGGCGATCAGTTGGTCGGCCGCCCTGGTGTCGTAGCCGTAGCCGACCGCCTTCTTCCATTCCCCCTGAGCCTCGTCGTATTTGCGCGACTCGTAGAGCTTGCGGCCCGCCACCAGGTGCTGGCTGGCCATCTCGGAGCGGATCTCGGCCTGCAGCTTCTGCGCCTTGGCGTTGCCCGGTCCCAGGGCCAGCACCTCGTCGAGCATCTTGATGGACTCGTCGATGAGGCCCTGGCTGTAAAGGTTGAGCGCGGTCTGGAGCTTCTCGTTGGCGTCGGCCTCGCGGGTCTCGGCCTCCACCTTGGCGATCGCCGGGACCAGGCGCGGGTAGCGCGGGTTGAGGACCAGGGCCGCGTACCACTGGTCCAGGCACTCGCGCAGACGGTGCTGCCGGTAGGCCTTCTGCCCGCGCCGGAAATGGTCGTCCGCCATCTCGCTGCGGGCCTTCTTGAGCCACCAGCGGGCCTTGAGGTTGCTGGGCGCGAGCTTGACCGCCTCCTCCCAGCGCCCGGTCGCCTCCACCAGGCGCCCCTGGCGGTAGAGCGCCATCCCCTCCTCGAAGCGGTCCTCGATGAGCTTTTGCTCCGAGGCGTACGGCTTGGGCGAGCCGTTGAGCTCTATGGTGGCGCGCTGCAGGATCGAGGCGTCCTCGTAGGCCGGGTCGATGGCCAGGATCTTGGAGGTGAGATCCCGCGCCCCGTTGAAGTCGCCCTTCCGATAGAGGTCGAAGGCGTTGTCGTAGACCCCGCCCAGGGTCTTGCGCATCATGCGCGCCTTCTCCAGCTGGATGGTGTAGATGTACTTCTTCTTGTCCTCCTCCGAGGTGATGGTGCCCAGATTGAGCTTGGCCATGTCCAGAAAGAGCCCGTCGGCGTCCTTGACCCGGGGGAGGTCCTGCCCCCAGGAAGCCGCCGCGAGCCCGAGCCACAACAGGAGTTGCCCGTGCATCAGAATCCCAGGCCTCCCGAGATGAGCGACTTCATCATCGGCGCCAGCATCAGGATGAACACCGTGGGGAAGATGAAGATGAAGAGCGGGATGAGCATCTTGGTGGAGGCCTGGGCCGCGAGCTTCTCGGCCTTGTTGAGCCGGCGGAAGCGCATGTCCGTGGCGTAGTTGCGCAGGAGCTCCACCAGGCTGGTGCCCAGTTCGTCGGATTGGATGATGAGCCCCACGAAAGAGCGGATCTCCTGCACGCCCGTGCGCATGGCCAGGCGCTTGAGGGCGTCGCGGCGGGAGTAGCCCAGCGAGATCTCGTTGATCATCTTGCCCAGCTCGACTTCGAGCTCGGTCTTGGCCTTGGCGTTCTTGAGGATGCGGTCGATGGCGGTCATGTAGTCCAGGCCGGCCTCGATGGTGAGCGCGGTCAAGTCCACGAAGGTCGGGAAGTTGCGCATGATCTCGGTCTGCCGGGCCTTGATCTTTCCGTTGAACAGGGAGTCGGGGATGAAGAAGCCGACCAGGCCGAAGATCCCCAGGATCGGCGAGCCGGTCATGAAGTAGATGAAGCCGGTCAGTCCGGCGGCCAGCATCTCCTTGAGATGCAGCATATCCAGGGGAGAGGGCTTGTTGGGCCTGCCCATCATCATGTGCATCTCCTCGAGCTTGACGTCGAGGTGGAAGGTCCTGAGCAGGAAGAGGTCGATGCGGTCGAGCAGGCCGCCTTGCGGGTTGAGGCCCGAGAAGGCCGAGCTCATGCCCAGGTCCTTCTTGGCCAGCAGGGCCAGGTCGGACTTGTCCACATCGGGCGGCGGGGCCAGCAGCCGATGGATGGAGGTGTAGGCGGCCACCGACCCCAGCACCCCCACCACCAGGAGCAGGAAATGCACGAACTGGCCGCTCAGCAGGGTGTCGCTCATACCTGGACATCCCCCAGCTTATTGACGATCTTCATGCCGATGGCGATCCACATCGTGCAGAACATGAGCACGCAGACCCCCAGCGGCGTGAAGTAGAAATCCTTCATCGGGCCCGGCTGGAAGGCGAACATGATGAAGAACATGACCCAGGGCATGACCCCCACCACGATGGCCTGGATGCGCTGCTGCGCGGTCATGGCCGCGGTCTTCTCGATGAGCTTGGTCTCCTCGCGGATGTTCTCCACGATGCGGTCGAAGATCTTGGTGAGGTTGCCCCCGACCTGGCGCTGGATGACCACGGCCTTGATCATGTAGGAGAGCAGCCGACTCTGCACGCGCTCCTCGACGCCCTCCAGCGCCTTCTCCAGGCTGGTGCCCAGTTGGTAGTTCTTGATGCAGAGCCCGAACTCCTCGGAGATGGGCGGCTGCAGGTCCCGGTGCACCAATTCGAGGCATTGCACGAGGTCGATGCCGGATTTGAGGCCGTTGGACATCAGGATCATGGCGTCCATGAGCTGGGCCTCGCACTTCATGCCCCGCCGCCAGCGGATGTTGCGCAGCAGCCAGCCGGGAAGGATGAGCCCCCCGTATACGCCGAACCCGGTGAAGATCAGGAAGCCGAAAGGATCGAAGGTCAGCAGGCCGATGAGGACGCCCAGGGCCGCCGGCCCCCCCACCAGATAGTTGACCTTGATGGTGATGAACTGGCGTTCGTAGTCATGCGCCCACTCCTTGGCCTTGACCTTGTAATCCGCGACGTACTTGGCGATGCGCGGCTCGTTGAGCGAGCCCACGAACCAGAAGGCCGCGAAGAACAGGGCGATGCCGCCCAGCTTGAAGAGCGTGGCCAGCGCCAGCGCGGTCTTGCGGTCCCCCGGGGGCTCCGGAGGCGCGTAGCCCCGCGGCATGCGGTTGAGCACGCGGAAGGCGTTGTCGGTCAGGCCCCCGACGGCCAGGACCGCTTCCCGGTAGCGGTCGGCGTCCGACGAAGTCAACGCGTCTATGACGCTGTCCATCTCCTTGAGGATGAGGTCGAAATCGGCCATCACCGCCCGGCCGCGGCCGCCCAGAGAGCTGCCCAGATGCGCGCGGTAGAGGCGGTCCAAGGACATCTGGAACCGGATGCGGTTGTCGGCGTAGTCGCGGATGAGGGCCCCGGGCTGGAGCAGCTGGCCGCCGTCGGAGGGCAGGAAGGTCTTGCGGGTGAGCTCGAAGAACTCGTAGAGCACCGAGACCGGGGCCTGCCAGAGCTGGGCCTCGTTGATGACCCCCTCCTCCGGGTCCTGCCAGACCGGCCTCTTGAGCATGGCATCGAGGGTCGAGTCGATCCAGGAGGGCACCGGCAGGCCGGGGTCGCGGTCCTTCTTGAAATAGTGATAGATGATCTGGCTCTTGGCCTCGGCCCCGTCGGTCTTGTCCACCAGGAACTTGACCTCCGCGGGCGAGAAGATCTGCGCGCCCGCGGGCGCGGCCATGAGCCACAGGATGATCCCGAGCCAGGCTCTCATTTGGGCGCCGTCCCCGGCGGCGGGGGGCCTCCGCCGGAACCCTTCTTCTTCTTGGTCTCGTCGCTCTCGTACATCTCGCGCGGCATCTTGATGCCCTTGAGTTTGAACTCCTCATGGAAGCTCGGGACGTAGTCCTGGCCCGTGTAGTAGCCGACGCTGCGGCCCTGCTCGTCCACGGACACCTGCTTGAACCGGAAGATGTCCTTGGTCTTGACCTGGTTGCCGTCCTTGCCCGTGATCTCCGTGATGTAGGTGACCCGGCGCTTGCCGTCCGAGAAGCGGGTGATCTGCACGATCATATGGACGGCGCTGGAGATCATGTCGACCAGGACGCTCATGGGCAGTTCGGTGCCCGAGAACAGGCACATGGCCGAGAGGCGCGAGACGGCGTCGTTGGGGGTGTTGGCGTGGATGGTGGCCAGCGACCCTTCGTGGCCGGTGTTCATGGCCTGGAGCATGTCCAAGGCCTCGCCGCCGCGGCACTCGCCGACCACGATGCGGTCGGGGCGCATGCGCAGGCAGTTCTTGACCAGGTCGCGGATGGTGATCTCGCCCTTGCCCTCGATGTTGGGCGGCCGGCTCTCCAGGCGCACCCAGTGCTCCTGCATGAGCTTGAGCTCGGCCGTGTCTTCCACCGTGACGATGCGCTCGTCCTCCGGGATGAAGTTGGAGAGCATGTTGAGGAAGGTGGTCTTGCCGGTGCCGGTGCCCCCCGAGATGATGATGTTCTTGCGCAGCAGCACGCAGTCCTTGAGGAACTCGATCATGTCCGGGGAGACCGAGCCGAAGCCGATGAGCTGCTTGTAGGTGAAGGGCTTGGCCGAGAAGCGCCGGATGGTCAGGCTGGGCCCGGAGACGGCCAGGGGCGCGATGATGGCGTTGACGCGCGAGCCGTCCTTGAGGCGGGCGTCCACCAGCGGCACCGACTCGTCGATGCGCCGGCCGATGGGGGCCACGATGCGCTTGATGACCTGGATGACCTGCTCGTCGCTGCGGAAGCGGTTGGGCAGGAGCACCAGCTTGCCGGCCCGCTCGATGTAGATGTGGTCGAAGGAGTTGACCATGATCTCGTTGACGGTGGGGTCGCGCATGAGGGCCTGCAGGGGCCCCAGGCCCAGGATCTCGTCGACCAGCTCGCCGACGAACTGCTCGCGCTGCGCGCGCGAGAGCGGCAGGTTCGCCTCCCGCTGCAGGAGGTTCTCGATGATGGAGGAGACCTTCTTGTGGTTCTCGTCGTTCTGCCCCACGTCGTCCGAGATGCGGATGCGCTCGGTCTCCATGGCGGTCACGACCTGCTTGTGCATCTTGGTCTTGAGCTCGTCCCAGAACTCCGGGATCCCCGCGGCGGCCGCCGCCCCCGCCCCCGCGGTCTTGTTCGTCTCCGCCGCCGCGGTCTTCGCGGCGGTGCCGCCGCCCGCGCTGCCCTGGGGCTTCCAGAGGAAGTCGGCGCCCTCGCTGAACTCCTCGGCCGGCATGTAGCTCTCCCAGGACTTCGGGGTGGGCTTGAGCTCCATGGTCCGGCCCAGGATGATGCGCAGGGTCTTGACCCACTCGCTCTGCAGGTTCTCGACCACGAGGATCTTCTGGGTGTTGGCGTACTCGGGGAGCAGGTCCTCCCAGGGCATGTAGGCCAGGACCTTCTTCTGCATGGCGCTGAAGAACCGGTCGACCTCCTTGGGCGCCAGCGCCCCGGGGAGGTTCGCCGCGTTGACGATGACCTCGAACTTCTCCAGGGGGAAGTGCAGGGCCTTGATCTCCTGGAACATGTTGTAGGTGGCCTCGAAATGGGCGCGTTGGGGCAGACAGACCCAGTAGATGAGGTCGGCCAAGTCGAAGGAGAAGATCTGCATCGGGAAGAAGGGGTCCACGTCCAGGAACAGGTCGTAGGCCTCGGCGAGCGAGCCCAGGATCTGCACCACCAGCTGCGGGGAGAGGCTCAGAATCTCGGAGCGCTTGGCGGCCAGGGGCAGCAGGCCGACCCCCCACTGGGTCATGGGGATGCGGCCCTTGAGGAGCCTGCCCAGGCCGGTGGGGTTGTCCCCGACGAGCTGCGCCATGCTGGCCACGGTCGGCGGGTTGACCCCGAGCAGGTAGGAGATATCGTTGCGGCAGAGGGGGTCCATGTGGACGATGATGACCTTCCGGTTCTGGCTGCCGGCCCAGGCCAAGGCCAGGTTGAGGCACAAGGTGGTCTTGCCGACCCCTTCCTTGGGGCCGGTGAACACGAGCACCCGGCTCGGCTCCTTGGCGAGCCGCCCGGTCTCAGTCTCGGGCTTGACTTCTGCCATGACGGCGCTCCCTTATTTGACGATCTCCATGGTGATGAACAGGAACAGCGAGGACTGCGTCTCCACGACGCTCGAGCTGGTGAAGAGCAGTCCCAGAATCGGGATCCGGCCTATATAGGGTACGCGCGTCTTGGTCACGTTCTTGGTGCTCGACTTCAGGCCCCCCAAGACCAGCGTCTCGCCGCTCTTGATCTCGACCGAGGTCTGGATCTGGCGGGTGACGAAGGACGGCACCGTGGTGTTGCCCACCTGCACGGGCTTGGAGTAGTCCGGGTTGGAGACCTCCAGCTGCAGCTCCGCGCGGATGGTGTCCTTCTTGTTCGGGTTGATGACCGGCATGATGTTGAGGATGACCCCGTACTTCTTGAGCTCGACTCCCACGCTGCCCGTGGCCCCGGTCACCGGATAGGGCTGCTCGCCGCCGACCACGAAGTTGGCCTGCGATTGGGCCTGCACGATGACCTTGGGATTGGAGAGCAGCTGCGCCTTGCCTTCGGTCTCCAGCATCTTCAGCGAGGCCTGCAAGGCGGTCTGCCGGGCGAAGTCCCCGATCTTGTATATGCCGGGGATCTCCTTCTCCGCGAAGTTGATGCCGCTCTGCAAAGGTCCCCATGTGAAACCCGTGGACACATCCTTGGAGCCGGAAAGCTCCACGATATCCGCCGAGACCGCCACGAGGGAATCCTCGGGCTGGGCCCAGAGCTGCGCGCCGCCCAAAAGCAGCGCCAGCGAAAGCGACAGACGCCCTGACAGTTGTCTCAGCATGATGTCGTACCGTTGCGGCTCGAAACGCCTCTACGTCAGGTCCGGCTACTTGAACAGCTTGCGGAAACTCGCCATCTCCATCGGATGCATCTCCACGTCGCCCAGACCCCGCAGGACCACGGTCGTGTCGCCCTGCTTCATGGCCAAGGACAGGTACTGCGCCTCGTTGGGGTTGAGCGCCAGCGCGATCATGGCCTTCTCCGAGAAGGCCGCGGTCTTGTCCTCCTTGTCCGTGGCGACCTTGGCCTGCTTGGCGTTCATCCCCTGGCCGAGGTTCGTCCCCACCGCGATGACCAGGACGTTCTGCAGGATGGTCGCCGTCACCCGCTCCTTGCGGCCGTCCGCCATCACGGCCTCGAAGGTCACCAGGACGTCCACGCGGTCGCCCGGCTTGATGAGGGGCTTGAGCTCGTTCTCGATGCCCAGGATGGCGCCGCGATAGCCCGGCGGGATCTTGACGCTCAGGCCGGCCTCGGGAGACAGGGAGATCAGCGCCGACTGGCAGATCTGGTTGCCCTTGGGGACACGCACCCGGGTGACCAGGTTGGCGATGAGCTTGATGTCGGCCGGAGTCTTGACCTCGAAGGCGTCCTGCTCCATGAACTTGCGCGGGACCTGCATCGGCTCGGCCATCTCCTCCTTGAGCACGGTGCGCTCCGGGATGTCCACGCGGGCGACCAGGACCTGGCCGGTTTCATAGGCCGAGGAAAGCGCCCGCTCCTTGCTCGTGAGCACCATCAAGTAGAAGATGGCGGCCCCCATGGCCAGCACCATCGGCACCAATATCCCTTTCTTTTCCATAGTTCAGAAGGCCAGAGGCCTCTCGATGGGCATGCGCACCTCCGCCGAGATTGTGCACCAGCCCCCGCCCGGCCCCTGCGGGCAGAGGATCGGCGACGACATCAGGATGCTGCTCAACGGGAAGACGAACTTGATCGGGTTGCTTCCCGTCACCACGAGGTCTGCGTTGGTGACCTGCGCCTGAGTGTCCTGGAAGGAGTGGTAGTCCAAGGTGCAGGACACGGTCGCGGACTGGAGGATGCGTTTCATCAGAGGCACCAAGCGGCCGCAGTCAGGCAACACCGTGCCGCTGGAGAGGCATTGGGTCATGGCCCCGATGCGGGCCACCTCGTAGGTGGCGTGGTTGAGCAGGATCATCTGGAACGACATGTAGCCCATCTCCATGATCGTGAAGACGATGGTCAGGAAAATAGGCAGGACGAGGAGCATCTCCACGAGAACCTGCCCATGTTTCCATCCCCTCTTCGACACGACCCCCCCTCGGGGCCCTCGCGGGCCCGCGTCTTTGCGTCAAACGGCGAGGCTGCAGCCTGCGGCTCTTAGTTGCCCTGCCCCAACGACGTGGCGGCGCCTGAGATCATCTGCTGGATCGAGCTGAACAGACCCGGCATGAACCGCTTGAGCGCCACCCCGGCCACCAGCACGACGCCCACGACCACCGTCAGCATCAGCAGATACTCTACGGTGTTCTGACCTTTCCGGCTCTTGAGCCACTTGCGCGCCGCTTCCACTCTCATCGTCATCATACGTTTCGCTCTCCTTGCACGATCAGTAATAGGTCGAAAGAATCTTCTTGCCGGCCAGGATGAACAGCAGCTTCAACTGCCCCTGGATGAACCCGTACATGGCCGCGAAGCACGTCACCAAGACCATCGTGGTCAGGATGTACTCGACCGCAGCCTGTCCTTTCCGCCATCCCGGCATCTTCAGAGCCATGTACGTCATTGAGTGTATCAGCCACGGTTTTCCTTGTCAATAACCTTTCCATTAAAAATACATTAAAACTTGACCTTAAAGGAGAATTGGTCGACGGTGCCGAGAGCTCCGTAAGGGACGTAGGCATAGTCCAGGGCGATGCCGTACCCGAAGGCCCGCGAGGTGAACAGCCCGAAACCGAAGGAAAGACCGGCGGTCCGGTCCATGCGCAGGTTCTTGAGCGTGCCGTCGAAGCTCTGGCCCAGGGTGTCCGCGTTGTAGTACCCCGCCCGGAACGTGACCTGCCCGACGTCGAGATACTGCTCGGGGAGCATGAATTCCCCGCCCACGCCGAAATGGGCTCCCGAGTCGGAGGCCTCATTGAGCTCCAGGCCGATATTGAAGAAGTCTCCCAGCCGCAGGGCCGCCCCGCCCCGCGTCGTGGCGGGGACGTTCTCCTTGTTGGTCCCGAAGTTCTGCACCGCGAATCCCAAGGTCAGCACGCTGTTGGGCTTGAGCAGGACGCCGAAATCGCCGACGACCGTGTCGTGCACGCGGCTGGCGAGGTCCTCATGGACCAAGCGCACCGCGCCGCCCAGGAACAGCTTCTCGTACCAGAACGACCGCGCCATGCCGATGGAGCCGAATCCGTCGCGCACATTGATGTTCTCGCCGGTCTGGGGTACGCCGTTGGCGTCGCGCACGTCGAAGCCCGATACGCTCATGTAGGCGATGTTGGCGCCCCAGACCGTGCGGCCCATGGGATGGGCGTAGCCCAGATAGAGGGGCGAGTCCGTGTCCTGGACGTAGCGCAGGTAGGAGTAGACCAACTCCTTCTGCTGGGTCAGGGCCAAGCCGGCGGGGTTCCAGGTCAAGGCGTCGGCGCCCTCGGCCAAGGCCACGTAGGCCTTGCCCAGGGCCTGGGCCCGCGCCGAGCCCTGCTGGAGCTCCATGAACTGGGCGCCGCTGGTGCCGGCTTGATCGGAGATGGCCCAAGCCGCGGCCGGGCCGCCGAGCAGCCAGACGCATGCGAGCAGGGCCGTTATCCCGAGTCTCATCGCACCAGGAATTTCTTCACCGTCTGCAGGATGTTCCTGCTGCCGTCCGTGGCTTCGGCCCGGAATACCGCGTAGTACAACCCGCGCGCCACCCGGCGGCCGGCGGAGTTGGAGCGGGTCCAGGCGAAGCACGGGACGCCGCCCGCCGTGGAGCCCCCGCTGACGTAGTTATTGGCCTGCTGCTCCCCGAAGTCCTTGTCCAGGACCAGCTCGCCGCTCATGGTGTAGAGCTTCATCTTGACGTCGGCCTGGAACGGCGAGAAGATGACGATGTTGGCGCTGTCGCCGTCCACGGGGTTGGGGTAGATGTAGGTGTTTCGCTCGAAATCCCCTTTGGGATCAGCGGACTGGTTGCGCACCACGGCGACCTCGTCGAGCGGCCGGTCCTCGGCCAGCTCCAGCGGGAAGATCACGTTGCCCGTCATATTGTCGATGGCGCTCATGTCCGTCGAAGCCACGATGCTGAATTTGTAATTCCCGTCGGGGGTCGCGCCCAGGCGCAGATCGGTGCCGTCCCAGGTCTCGGTGACCTCCGTGCGGCCCGGCCGCACGCCCACGATGCGCTTGACCAATGACACGGCCTCGGGCGGCGACGGGTTGCCGTTGCCGTCGAAGACGGTCCCTGGGCGGTAGATCTTGACCGACACCTTCATGGTCGCGGAGACCTGGTAGAGGATGCGCGCCCCCTCCGAGCCGTTGGTCAGCGGCGCGATGGCCACGTCGTAGATGCGCAGCGGGTCGTAGGCGATGGTCATCTGGGCCGTGGAGGGCTGGTTGAGCTGGGAGGCCACGTCCTGGGCCACGCCGCGCACCAGGTAGAAGCCGGACGGCGGGAAGTTGCCCTTGTCGTCCCGGCCGTCCCAGACGTCCTCCAGCAGCAGGCCGCCGTCGCGCACTCCCCCCAAGATGACCGAACGCACGACCTGGTTGGGGACGTTGTTGTTGAGGATCTGGATGGTGACCGAGGATTGGCGGGTGAGTGCGTAGCTGATGGTGAAGGGGTCCAAAGTGATGCTGGAGCTGGAGTTGAACATCTGCGGCACGGTCGGAGTCACGTTGAAGGTGGTGAAGATGATCGCGCCGCGGCTGACGGTCACGCTCCCGAAGACCCGGTCCGTGGCGTAGTACTGGGGAGTCGTCGTGGACTGCGCGACCAAGGTGAAGACGTAGCTGCCGTCCGGGACCAGCAGTCCGTTGGCGTCCCGGCCGTCCCAGTATTCGGTGATGCGCATGCGGCCGGGCCGCATCCCGTGGTAGCTGATGAGGGGCCCGATCTTGCCGCCTTGGGAGTCCACGGTGTTGTCGCAGACGGTGGTGGACATGCCGCAGGGCGGCCAGGTGGAGGTGCTGTTCTTGATGACCGTGCCCGGGGAGTAGATGTTCCACACCACGTTCATGGGCTGGGAGAGTTGATAGTTGAGCGAGACCGAATCCGAGGTCCCGGCCATGAGCGGCGTGGTCACCACGTCCGTGATGCGGAACAGGTCAACCGGGAAAGACGACGACACCGTCGAGACCTTCATGGTGCACAAAGGGTCCGCGGCGGTCAGCTGGACGATGTAAGTGCCCGAAGTGACCCAACGGCCGGTGTTGTCCACCGCGTCGCCCCATATCTCCTGGTTGGCGAACAAGCCGGGCCGGACCACGTTTTCGGCGAGGGTCCTGACCAAAGTGGTCCCGTCGGCCTGGAAGATCTTCACGCTCGCGATGGCGTCGCGGCCGAGCTGATACCGGAACACGAAGGGATTGAGGCCGCTGATGGCCGGGCTGGAGCCGATGACGGTGGGGCTGGCGGCGATCTGGCTGAGGCCCACGTTGCCCCGCACCACCGGCATGAAGCCAGTCTGGGCCTTGGTCGTCCAGATGCGGCGGTCTTGCACGCTGCTGATGAAGGGGCTCCCGTTCTGCGAGGGCAGGGCGGCGTAGATCACGAAGACGTAGTCGCCGTCCGTGCAGACCGCGTTGCCGTTCATGTCCCGGCCGTCCCAGAAGGTCAACGCGGAGCCGCGGCCGGCCTTGATCTCCTCGAAATGGCGCACCAGGGGAGCCGGGGACGAGTTCGGGCCGGTGCAGGCGCCTATGTAGGGTTTGAAGTCCTTGGGTCCGTGCACCCACTCGAACCCGCCGGAGATGACTGGGCCCGCCCGGTCCAGGTTGACCGGGTCATTGACATTGTTGAGGTTGCCGCAGAACTGGGTGTTAGGAGGATAGATGTCTATATACACCGTCGCCGGCTCGGTGAGGGTGTAGCTCAAAGTCGCCAAAGACGTCGCTGAGCCCGCCAGAGGCGCGACCCTGAGGTCCGTGATCTGGAGGGGGTCCAAGCTGATCTGCCGCGTGGTCGGGTAGGACAGGTCGCCCCCGTACTGGTCAACGGCGAAGGCCTGCAAGGTCGCCAGGAACACCCCGGGGGGCAGGAGATCCCCGTTGTCTGCGCGGCCGTTCCAGGCATCGCCGTTGAGCAAGGTCCCGTTGGGCGTGCCCTCGCCCACGCGCGCCACGCCCGGCAGCACGGAGCGCAGCACCGCGCCGCTGTCCGGGTCGGTGACGGTGATGTACATCGAGGCGTCCTTGGAGAGCCGGTAAGTGATGTTGTAGGGCTCCACGTAGACCCCGGCGCTGCCCACCACCGTGGGAGAGGAGCGCACCACGTGCACGTTGGTGACGTCCACCTGCACGGGCTTCTGCAGGACGAAGAGCGCGTTGGCATCCATGGTGGCTCCCGCCGGATAGGCGCGCTGGGCCGTGATGGTGATGTTGCCGCTGGAGCCGGTCTGGTTGGTCTGGGCCGTGATGCGGAATCCGTACTGTCCGTTGGTCTTGCCCAACTCGCCCTGGATGCTGACTGCGCCGTCCCAGAGCACGCAGTAGGGTTTCACACCGCTCGTGGTGGAGTTGGTGTAGGGAGCCAGGACCCCGGGGGCGTCCACGAAGAAGGTGCGGATCGGCGGGGTGGAGCCCGCATCCAGGGGGTTGGCCCCGTCCTGGAACTTGAAAATCTCGAACTCCACCATGTCCAGGGCCACGGTGTCGGAGCCCGGGTTGTTGTAGCCGATCCCGGCGCAGAGGAAGACGTCGGAGTTGCAGATGTTGTTGCCGTTGACTGCGTCGCCGGCAGGGGAGTTGGCGGCGTCGCAGTTGGACAGCACCGTGGAGCTGCGCTGGTCGAACTCGATGTGGGGGTCGTTGGAGATGTTGCCATTCTGCGGCTGCAATCCCGAGACATCAGTGGGCGAAGTCGGGTTGATGTCCCCGCAATAAGTGGTGCCGCCCAGTTGGCAGTTGGACGAGCCGTCCAGACAGAAGAAGTGCTTCGTGAACGCATTATAATAGCAGTAGAAGCCGCTGTCCTTGACCACGAAGGACTGATCGATGAAGAGCTGGACCTGGCCCTGAGCGAAGAGGCGGGAGGGCAGGAGGAGGGACAGGAGGGCGGCGCCGTAGAAAGCCTGCGCCGCCCCCATGCCGCTTCGATGTCGGTTCATAGAACGCATCACCCTAGCAGTGCCAAAATAGCCTAAATCTGTTTCCGGAGTATTACCGGCATGTTAAAAAATTGTGAAGAGGCGCCAGCCGACTCGGTAGCGCGCCAGCGCGAAGCCCTGCCGCCGCGCCGACGGCCCCGCGAGCACCAGGATATCCTCGGTCTTCGACCCGGCCCCTGCCCCGTCAGCCTGGGCCGCCGTCAAGCCGACGACGTTCTCATCCAACGCGACGGCCCAGGCCGGCGCGAAGGCTTCGTTGGCGAGGTCGAACGCCATGAGCCGCCGGCTGCGGGAATCCCAGAGCCAGAGGCGGCCCCCCAGCCACTGCATGGCGGCGGGCAGGACGTCGGCTTCCAGCGGATAGGCCTTGGCGTCGGTCTCCTCGGCTCCGTGCCGGTAGAGGCGCTTGTTGAAGGCGTCGTAGGACCACAGGGCCTGGCCGTCCCAGGCGAGCGCCGTGGGCGCGGGCCCGGGCGCCGGCTTGGCGTAGAGCACGGTCCCGGGGTCATCCGGCTGGTGGCGGACGATGCGGGCCTGGGCGGCGTCCAAGGTGTAGAACCGCTCTCCGCCCAAGGCCAGGGCCACGGGTCGGTAGGCGCCGATGCCTGAGACGCTCGCGCTGCTCACGGGCGCCCGGAGGTCCGCAGGGTCGAAAGCCTCCAGGGTCCCCTTCCAATCCGACACCCACAGGCGCTTCCCGTCGGACGCCAGCGCGGTCGGGTGGTCCAGAGCCAGGCCGCGGGTGGTCAGCGGCTTGAGGCTCCATGCGCTCAGCCAGCGTCCCAGAGGCCACGCCGCGGCCAGGAGCAGGCCCGCCGCGACCGCCGCCGGCCCGAGCCAGCGCCGCCGCGGCGCGGCGGCGCGCAAGGGCGCGCCGTCCCCGGAGGGCTGGCGTTCTCCGTTCCCGGAGGGGGCCGGGAGCTTGCGCTCCAGCTCGGCGACGCGTTCCATCACCGCGGCCAGCTTCTGGGAAGCGGCCGAAGCCTCGGGCAGGCTGCGCGCAAGCTGCTCCGCGGGCTTGACCGGGGCTTGGTCTTTGGCCGAAACCTCGGCGCGCGAGGCCTCGCGCTCCTTGCGCAGGCCCTCTTCCCAGGCCGACCGTTCCTGGCGCAGGCTCTCATCCCGGGCGGCGAGCTCGAGGCGCCGGGCCTCCCAGGCCTCGCGCTCCTTGCGCAGGTTCTCCTCCCACGCGGCGAGCTCGAGGCGCCGGGCCTCCCAGGCCTCGCGCTCCTTGCGCAGGTTCTCCTCCCAGGAGGAGAGCTCGAGGCGCCGGGTCTCCCGGGCCGAGCGCTCCTGGTCCCAGAGCTCGCGCCACTGCCCGCGCTCCTTCTCCCAGACGCGGGAGAGATCCTCGCAGCGCCCTTCCACCTCCGCGATCCTCTTGACCGCCTGGGATTGCTCGCCTTCGGACTCCTGATGCGCGTGCCGCTCGCGCAGGAGCTCGGCCAGCGTCTTCTCCAGGGCCGCTTGGGTCTGCTCGAGGCCCGTCGAGAGGCGCGCCGCCGCGTCCTCGGCCCGCTGGGAATCCTCCTGGCGGCGGGCGGCCGCAGCCTGGAGCTCCTGCAGGTCCAGCAGATACTGCTGCTCTTTCTTCTCCCAGCGCCGCTGCTCCTCTCGCCAGCGGGCGCCTTCGGCTCCGGCCGATTCGCGCGCGGCGTCGACCAGGGCCTTGAGGTCCCGGCGCTCGGCCTCGTGCGCGGCGCGCTCGTCGGCGAGGGCCTTCTGCGCGGCCTCCAAGCGGGAGCCCACGTCGAGGACCTCGGCGACCACGAGCTCGTCGTCGGCGCGCACCTTCTGGCGCAGGGAACCCAGCTCGGTCTCCAGCAAGGCTTGGCGTTCCTTCAGGGCGCGCAGCGCCTTTTCCCGGGCCTCCAGGAGCTCGTGCCAGCGGGCTTCCTGGCGGCGGTACTGGCTCTTGAGCATGGCCACCGTCTCCCAGGCCACTTCGTTGGCCGTGGCCACGGATGCGGCAGGCGTCGGCGCGGGGTCGGCCGGGGCGGCGGAGGCCGCGCCGACCTTCTCCCAGAGCCGGCTGATCTCCTTGTGCAGGTCGTCCGGAGAGGCTTTTTCCACAGCGCGAACCAGTTTAGCAGACCGGAATTGGAAGTGGTGTCGGAATTGTTAAGCAGAGCCGGGCCTGCGGGCCATTACGGCTCCCTGGGGCGTTATGATATCATGGCCGCTGATGGACCGCGAAGAATCCTCCCCCTGGAGTTGTCTCATCGCGGCCGCCCTCCTGGCCCAGATGCTCTGGCTCGGGGCCAACACGGCCTACGATCCGGACACTTGGTGGCACCTCAAGACCGGGCAGCTGGTCTTCCAGACCCATTCCATCCCCACGCGCGACCCCTACTCCTACGTCCTGGCGGGCCGGCCCTGGACCACCTTCGAGTGGCTCTTCCAGGTCGTCATCTACCTCGCCTACGCCGGGGCCGGCGCGGCCGGCGTGGCCGCGCTGCGCGTGGGCCTGCTGGCCGGAGCATTCCTGCTCCTCCTGCGCTTGGCGGGCGGCGGGTTCTGGGCCGGCATCCTGACTTCTTTGGCCGCGCTGGCGGCCAGGGATTTCTTCGTGACCAGACCGCAGGTCTTCGACTACCTCCTGCTCGTATTCTATCTCTCGGTGGTCGACCGCTGCCGCGGCCGGCCGGGCCGCCTGGCCTGGCTGCTGCCCGGCCTGCAGGTCCTCTGGGTCAACCTCCACGGAGGGGCGGCGCTTCTGGGAGTGGGGTTAGTGGGACTCAGAGCGGCGGTCGCCGCCCTGCCGGGACAGAGGCAAGACAGAGCCCTGGGGCCCTGGCTGACCCTGACCGGAGCCTGCCTGGCAGCCATGCTCGTCAATCCCCACGGGCCCGGGATATTCACCCATGCCTACGCGACCCTCTTCTTCCCCGGCCAGGAGCTGATCAACGAATGGCGGCCGGTGGCCTCTCTGCTGAGTTGGCAGGGGGCGTGCCTCGCCGTGGGGGCCGTGGCCGCGGTCTGGTCCTGGGAGTCCGAACCGCACCTGGCTCTGACCGCTTTGGTCCTGGGCGTCATGGGCTGCCTCCAGGTGCGGCATGTGTCTTTGGCCATGCTGGCCGCGGCGCCCCTGGCCGCCCGGCTGCTCGCGCGCCTGCGGCCCGTGCCCATCGGCCGACGCTCGGCCCTGGGCGCCGTCGTGGTGATGGCCGCCTGGTCGGCCCTCTTCATCCATCAGCGCGTCGGGTACCTGGAGAACGTCGGCGCGGGCCTGGAGGAGCTGCCGGACCGGGCCATCCGGTATCTCGACGACAACGACGTCTCGGGCCGGATGTTCCACACCTACAACATGGGCGGGTATCTCATCTGGAAGACCTGGCCGCGCCGGCAGGTCTTCGTGGACGGCCGCAACGTGGAGTATGGCCCGGACTTCATCGCGCAGGCTCTGAACTGGACTCGCCCGGAGGTCTGGCCGCGGCTCGACGCCCAGTGGCGGTTCGACTACGCCGTCATCGGGAACTCCCCGGGCTACGTGGCTGAGGTCCTGGACGACTCGCCGCAATGGGCCCTGGTCTTCTGGGACGACGCGGCCCTGGTGTACCTGAGGCGCACGCCGGCCAACGCCGCCCTCATCCGGCGCGACGCCTACCGCCTGCTCAAGCCCAACCAACTCACCTTCGCCTATCTCGCCGAGGACCTGCGCGACCGCCGCAAGGCCGCGGCCGTGCTGGCCGAACTCGACCGCTCCGTGCGATCTTCGGACCGCAACGTGGACGCCTGCCAGATGCGGGCCTACGTCCTCTCCGAGCTGGGCCGCCCCGCGGACGCCGTCCGGGACCTGCAGGGCGTCATCCGACGCTTCCCGCGCAAGCCCGGCCCGTACATGTCTCTGGGCTGGTTCCATGAGCGGGCGGGACGTCTTTTGGCGGCGCGGCAGGTCTACGAGGAAGGGGTGCGCATGGCGAAGTGGAACTCGGACCGGACCTCGCGGGCCTTTCTGGAGAATAACCTCGGATCCATCGAGCTGCGGCTCGGCAACCGCGAACGCGCCCGCGAGCTGTTCGAGGACTGCTTGGCGCTGGAGCCCAGCCATCCCCAGGCTCGGCGCAACCTCCAGATCTTGGATCAGTCCGCTAAGAAGTAGTCAGGGCGCAGGCTCGACCTGGAGACGGTAGTCCTCGGGGTCCAATGCCGCGGCTGTGACATAGTCCCTTTGCGCGCCGGGGTCGCGGCGGGCGTCGCGCAGCGTCCCGTCGAGGTAATGGGCGAAGGCGTAGCTGAGCAGGATGTCGCGCACGTAGCTCTCCTCCCGTTGCAAGGCCTGGCCGCGCCTGAGCGCGGAGAATTCCCAGGCCGGGCCTTGGGGCTCGGCGCTCTGGACCAAGCCGGCCGGGTGCAGGCTCTCCTGGCTCATGCCCATGGCCGCCAGGTTGGCCAGAGAGAGTCCCAGGACGAAGCGCGGCCGGACGCCCGGTTGCGCGTCCTTGTAGAAGACCAGCCTGCGGCCTTGGCCGTCCGGATGCGCCAGGTCGAGGTAGCGCGAGGCGTAGAGGGCTGTGTCGCCTCCGACCACGGCCGTGCTGCCCGGAGGCAGGGCCCGGCGCAGGTCCTTGGCGTAGTCGTAGGCCGAGAAGTCGTCGCGGTGGCAGCAGTCGGCCGCGTTCTGCCACAACGAGCCGGCCACGGCGGCCGCGCCCAGCAGCAACCCGGCCGCCTGCTTGCGCCGCATGAGCCACGCCAGGCCGAAGCCCGAGCAGAGGCAGACCACGACCGCGGGCGCGACCAGGGCCGATTCCATGACGGTGCGCGCCACCCAGCCGCTGAGGTCGAAGCGTGTGGCCAGGAAGAAGGCCGGGCCGAAGCCCAGGAAGACGAGGAGCAGGCCGGCCGCGAAGCGCCGGCTGATGCGCCAGGCCTGCCAGGCTCCCAGCGCGGCCAGGCCCAGGACCACGGGGGACATGCCCTGCCAAAGGGCTTTGCAGAAATATCCCAGCAGGCTCGCTGCCAGGGGCAGGCTGAGGGGGCGGCTCAAGCCCGCGGAGAGCTGGAAGGTCCCGTATTCCTGCCTCGTGAACATGGCCCAGGCGCGGCCCAGGCTGCCCAGGTTCGCCCACAGGAACAGATACGGGGAGAGGCCCAGCAGGAAGAGCGGCAGGCAGGCCTTGACCAGGAACCGGCGGTTATCAGCGGCGGAAAGTTCCCCCCACCACAGCACGGCCAGGCCGGGCACGGCAAGGACGAAGGCCTGGTGGTTGGCCAGACCCAGACCGAGGAGCAAGGCGCTTGCGGCCAGGCGCCGCCACCTGGTCGCATCCTCCTGCCCGGGCCCCGGGGCCAGGAGCAGCAGGAGCGCGAGGCACAAGCCATGCAGAGAGTACATCTCGCAGAGCAGGCTGAACTTCCACAAGGGGGCGCTGAAGGCCAGGGCCAAGGCCGCGGCCAGGGCGGGCAGGAGGCCGCAGGACCGGGACAGGAGCAGGAACACGGTCGTGGCGCAGCCGGCCCCGGCAGCGGCGGACATGAGGTTGAGCCTGTAGGCCGGGTCGCCCCAGGGCATAAGGAAGAGCCACGCCTTGCCCAGCAGGACGTAGAGCGGATAGCCGGGAGGATGCGCGGGCATGAAGGCCAGCACCGCGCTGGCCAGGTCGCCGCTGTCGCGGGGCGCGACGGTGGGATAGGCCGTGTACGCGTAAGTCGCGAACACGCCCAGGAAGACCAGCGCCGCCGTCGTCCGGTTAGTCGTATGAGGAATAACCCCTCTTCACGTTTGCCGGCCCCGAGGGGGCCGGCAAACGGTATGATACAACACACGGAGCCGGGAAAACCGCCGATGCGGCAGCTTGGAAGCGCGTCTAGGCAGCGCCTGCCCTATGCCGGCTTATCGTGGCCAGGGGGATTGCCCGGCCGGTCGGGCCCGGGACGGGCACGGCGCGGGCCTCCAGGCCTAGCAAGAGCAACGACAGGACCAGCGCGCCGCGGCAGCTTCGTGTTCTCATGGCGCTCTCCAGGGACGCAGTTCCGGCTATGATATCATAGGCGGAGAGGTGGGAGATTGAAGGCCGGCGCCTGCAGACTGATCCTCCTGACCGCGGTCTTGGCCGTGGGCGCCGTCGTCCGTCTCGGCGCCGCGGAAGGCGACCGCCTGATCCCGCTGGGCGAGATCCCGCCGAGCGGAGGGCCGGGCCTGAGCGAGCACGAGCCGGGCCCGGAGGAGCTCAAGGCCCGCGACCAAAGGCTCGACGCCTTCGCCCGAATCCTGCGCGCGGCGGTCCAGGTCGCGCACCGCGAGGCGGGGCGTCGCTACGTCGACATCGCGGAACTGCTCCTCGACCCTGCGCCGCGGGCCGGCCAGGAGTTGGCCACGATCGGTCTGGCCGCTTTCCCCTATTACGGCGGCGATCTGAGCCTGGGTCATGACCTGTCCGGCGCGATCTCGCTGCCGGTGCTCGTCTCCGAGATGCCGCCCGCGCAGCGCGCCCGGATCGCTGACCTGAGGCGCCGCCAGAACCCGCCGCCCGACGATATCATGCCGTCGGTGTCCCATCCGCCGCATGTCCTCTCCGTTCGCGGCCGGCTGGCCGGCGACGCCCAGAGCGGGTACCACCTCCAGGCGACCGGATTCCGCGATCTCGGCGCCGTGCCCCCGAACGGGCACCACTGCCTGAGCGACCTGGTCCTCGGCAGCAAGGCCATGTACCCGGACGACCTCCTGTCCATGCGCGAGAAGCTCCTAAGCGCCCTGGACGAGCTGAAGAGAGCGGGGACCCATGCGTTCGTGCCGTTCGCAGACCTTATGCTCGACAGCGAGCGCTACCTCGGGCGGGACGTGGCGACCTTCGGCGCGCCGCAAGGCGTGGAGGCCAATGCCCAGAATTCCTATTTCAGCCTGCGCGACAGCCTCGGCTATCGGTACAGCCTGAAGGTCGTGATGTCGGGCCTGCCATTGCAGGAGCGCGCCCTGGTGCTGCGATCGGGGTGGTCCAGTCTGCTGATGGTCCAGGGCCGTTTCGCCCGGACGCCGGACGGCGTCTACTATCTCTCGGCATCCAGCTGCGCCGGCATGGGCGACTCCGACTACCGGAGCTCGACCGAGATCCTGGCGCCGGAGTTGGAGCCCTTGGTGCCTTTCGACGGCAGCATCAGAGGCTTCCGGCGCAAGGCCTCGCGGTCCGTGGTGCCCGAGTCCGAGCTCCGCGCCCGGCTCGACGAGTTCGCCGAGAGCCTGCGCGCCTCGGTCGAGAGCATCAAGAACGACCCGGCGCACGTCTTCGCCGAAGTGGGCGACATCGGTTTCGATCCGCGCGCCTACATGGACCGGCGCCTGGCCGTCCTGGGCGCCCCCACGGAGGTGGCAGCCCTGGACCCGCGAGCCAATCTCAAGCTGGGCAGCCACGTCATGGGCGGGCTGCGCCTCCCGGTCTCGATCGCGAGGTTCCCGCCGGAGATGCGCAAGGGGGTCCTGAGAGCCGAAGATCGCCATGTGCTGGTCATCCGAGGCTATCTGCGGCGCAGCGAGGATGGGAGGCATTTCCTCGACGCCACGGGCTACGCGGATCTGGGAGGCCCCCCCGCCGGCCTGCTGAAGAAACTGTCGGTGGCGGACCTCATGCGGGGGAGCGCGGCGTTGGTCCTCCCGACCCTGTCCGCCGCGCGCCAGAAGGTGGCCGAGGCCAAGGTGGAGCTGGAACGGGACCAGGCGCGTCCTTTCGTCGACCTCCTCCGCCTGGCGCAGGAGCCGGCGGCGCATCTCGACCGCGACGTGGCCACGATCGGCGTCCCCGGGCAGGTCGTGGCCAACACGCGCGGCGCCTACGCCGATGCCTGGTCGACCTTGGATCCGGACTATGAGAAAACCCTCATCCTCTGCATCTCCCCTCTGCCGCTGCAGGACAAGAAGGAGCTCCTGCGCCTGGCGTCGCCGTGGCACGCGCTCGTGCTCAGGGGCAAGGTCCGGGCCATGGAGAAAGGGCACTGCCTGGAGCTGACGGGCTATGAGGACATCGGTCCCTTCCCTCGGGTCGTGACGCCTACGGGGAGCCCCTTCATGCCATGGAAGTCCACGGCCGCATGCCCTCCGGGGAAGACCGCGATCCTCTGCAACTGGCCGTTCCTCGGCGACATGTACTGCGCCGAGCCGAAGCGCTAGCTAGCGGCTGGAGCAGCAGCTCCAGGATGCCGGAGCATTGCCCATGTCGTCGGGACCCTGGACCGAGACCAGGACGGCCTGGTGCGCCGTCCAGGTGCGCTTACCGCCCGTCCCGAAGTCCTTGGCCAGGCCGGCCGGCAGGCTTCCCATCCTGGCGCCGCCGCCCAGCCTGCGTCCCCAGTCCGTCCGGTCCCCGCAGACCTGGCAGCCGCCCGGCGCCATGACGAGCGCAAGGGCGTCCCGCGGGACATCGTTGAACTCAACGGCCGGGACCTCCCGCGACGGAGCCGGCGCGAGGGGGACCTCTGTTGCGGCCTGCGCCGAAGGCGCAGGTGCCGAAGGCTCAGGTGCGGACGGCCGGGCTGCGGCGGCCGGACGCGCGACCGGGACTGGGGGCGTCGGCGGCCGGCCGGGTCCGATCCTGAAGGCCACGGCCAGGGCCAAGGCTCCGGCGACGACGATGATGGCCGGCCCCAGCCATCTCCGAACTGAGCCGGCGTCCGGCTCCCGCCGTATGGGCGCCAGCATCGGCTGCGGGGATGGACGGGACTCCTGGGGGTCGGTTCGCGGGTCAGAGGACATTGCGGTAGGGCCTATGCCGGCCTTGTCTGTGATATTATAGCCGACAGTCGGCTATGAGCGGAGCCCTCTTTACCCTGCTTTCGTCCATAATTCGTATATTTTTTTTCTGTCGGCAATGGGTCCATACCACCTTCTTGGTAGCATATCACTAGAGCCGGGCCCGGAGAGCCGTATGAGCCCAGAACCGCGATGGGAACAGAGCCGATGCCAACGACGACGACCTTGAATCAGGTCGACCCTGGCCCTGACGATCGGGTCCCCCTCGGACCTCGCCGCCTCATGCTCGCGCTGGTCCTGGCCGCCGGAGCCCTCGCCTGGGGCCTGATGATCCTGCATCGCGGCTACACCTATGATGAGGTCCTGCGGACCCACTCGGTCTGGATGACGTCGCAAGGCCTGCGGCCGTACCACGACTTCTTCGAGTGCCATCCGCCCTACTTCGCGCTTCTGGCCCCGCTGGCGCGGGGCCTCAAGGACCCCGCCGCGCTGCTCGTCGCGCTGAGGCTGGTCGCGCTGGCGGGAAATCTCCTGTTCCTCGCCGGCCTCGCGGCCGCGCTGGCCGGGCCCCCGGGGGTGCTCGCCGCGATCCTGGGGACGGCGCTGGTCGCCTTCCACCCCGCGGTGCTCGCATTCCTCGCAGAGTTCCGGATCGACGGATGGGGGTACGCGCTGGCCATCTGGAGCATCGTGTGGTTCCTGCGTTCGCGCCGATCCTGGCGTGGCGCGGGGCTCGGCGCCGGGACCGGGATCGCGACCCTATTTCTCTGCCCAAAGGTCGCGCTGCTGCCGCCGCTGGTCCTCGCGTTCGAACGACTCCGGGCGCGCAGCTCCTGGAGAGACGCGCTATGGGCTGGCGCGACGTACGGAATCGGCATCGCCGCCGCCGGAGGGCTCTTTTGGGTCTGGCTGGCGGCGAACAGGCTCGGCGCCGGCCAGGTCTTCGCCCTTCTCGTAAGCTACAACTCGCTGAGCAACTTCCATTCGTCCTACGGCCACGGGCTGTGGCGGGAGATAGGGGGGTGGCCGACGCTGGGCGTGCCGATCCTGGCCGCCGCCGCGGCCGGCGCGGTCAGCTGCATCCGCGCCAGGACGCTGCCCGCCGCCTATCCGGCGGCTCTGGCTCTTTGGCTCGCCGCGCAAGCCGCGCTGGTCTCCTTCCCCCACGCGCAGTACTACGGGCCATGGTTCCTCTTCGCCTCGGGCCTCTTCCCCTTCCTCTATCCTTGGCTGAAGACCTTCCCGGGACGCGCGGCAGCCAGGATGTTCTTCGGGGTGTGCGCTCTGTCGGTAGCGGTGTCCCTCGTCAACGCGCCCTGGATGGACTCGCGTGAGTCTCGGGATGACGGGGCCATCCGCCGGACCATCAACGAGGTCACGGACCCAGACGACTATATCGTGGCGATGCCGCCATTCCATCCCATCGACCGCCGTGACACGTTCTTTGCATGGTTCGACACTTTCGACCCGGCCGGGCACGAGACCGAGGAGATCCTGCAAGGGCTGCCGCTGGTCCGCGGCCTGGTGTCCGAGCAACGGTACCGTGATGAACTGCAGGCGCATCCTCCCGCGCTCGTCGTCCTTTGGTCCGACTCCGCAGGCCGCAAGTATCCTCGCCGCCAGCAAGCGTTGCTCGAGCAGTTCCTTCAGGAACGCAGATATGTCGTCTTCGAGATCGGCGACGTGCCGGTCGCGGTGCGTCCGGACCGTTTCGAGCGCTTAGCCCGCCTGCGCCCGCAACTGCTGTATTTGGGCAATTTCCGGCCCCGCGGTTAGCCGCCCCAATTCTCGAAGCCGAGCCCAGGGTCGCAGCGCAAAGACCGGCCCACGCGGCGTCTGCGCAGCCGGTGGCTGGCCGCCTGGGCGAGCATGGCCCCGTTATCCGTGCACAGGATCGGCGGCGGGATGCTCACGCGCAGGCCGCGGCTTGCGGCCGCCTCTGCGAAAGCCTCGCGCAGCCGGGCGTTGGCCGCGACCCCGCCTCCCACCACCACCTGCTTGACCCGGTGGCTCAGCGCGGCGGCGACGGTCTTCCTGACCAAGGTCTCCACCACAGCCTCCTGGAAGGAGGCGCACAGGTCGGCGGTCTCCTTGCGCGTGGGCTTGCGCTCGAGGTCCCGCAGGTGGTAGAGCATGGCCGTCTTGATCCCAGCGAAGGAGAAATCCCAAGTCCCGGGCAGGAGCGGCCGGGCGAAAGCCACGGCTTGCGGGTCGCCTCGACGCGCCAGCCGGTCGATCGCGGGCCCGCCCGGGTAGCCCAGGCCCAGCATGCGCGCCACCTTGTCGTAAGCCTCTCCCGCGGCGTCGTCGCGCGTGCGGCCCAGGACGCGGTAGCGGCCCGGGGCCCGGCACAGGAGGAGGTCCGTGTGCCCGCCCGAGACGATGAGCGTGACCAGCGGGAAGCGGATCCGGCCGCTGAGCTCGGCCGCGAAGACATGCCCTTCGAGGTGGTTCACCGCCACGACCGGGCAGCCCAGGGTCTCAGCCGCGGCCAGAGCCGCCATCTTCCCGACCAAAAGCGGCCCCATGAGCCCCGGACCGCGGGCGAAGGCTACGGCATCCACCTTCCGCCCCGCCAAGGCGGTCTCCACCACCTCGCCGATGCGCTGCAGGTGCGCGCGCGCTGCCAGCTCCGGCACCACGCCGTGGAAGCGCCGGTGCAGGCGTATCTGGGACGAGACGACATTGGAGAGGATATGGCCGTCCTCGACCACGGCGGCGGCCGTCTCGTCGCAGGAGGTCTCGATGCCCAGGACTCTCATATGAGTTCGGGGACACAATACTTAATTCCCGTCCTACTGCGCATAGGTATCCCTTGAATTAAGTATTGTGTCCCTCAATTCTATTTCTCCTTGCCTTTGAGACGCCCCAGCACATCCCCAGACTTGACGATGGCCGCGGCGCGGTCCAGGACCTCGTCGCGCACGGTCTCGTCCTTCTTGACCGCGGAACGAGGCTTCTTGCCCGGCTCGTAGATCATCTCCCACTGGGAGAAGATCTTCTCCTCCACGTCGCGGGCGACCGGGACCACGATGTCCGGCGTGATGCCGCCCGTCTTCTTCTTCTCGTCGCGGTGGATCGAGCGGCCGTTGGGCGTGTAGTAGCGCGCGATGGTCAGTCGCAAGCCGCAGTTGTTCGGCAGGGGGATGACGGACTGCACGCTCGCCTTGCCGTAGGTGCGCTCACCCATGAGCAGGGCGCGGCGATGGTCCTGCAGGGCTCCGGCGATGATCTCGGAGCCGGAAGCGGAGGCTTCGTTGACCAGGACCACCAAAGGCAGGTCCTGGTACGGCGCCTGGGTCCCGCCGCGGAATTCCTGATGGCTGTCGGGACGCCGGCCCTGGGTGTAGACGATGAGCTTCCCGTCGCCCAGGAAACTCGCGGCCACATCCACCGCCGAGGCCAGCAGCCCCCCCGGATTGAAGCGCAGGTCCAGGATGAGGCCGGCGAGCCCATCCTTGGATAGGGCGCGCAGGGCGGCGCGGAAATCATCCGTGGTGCGGGCGCTGAACTCGGAGATGCGCACATAACCGACCTGGCCGTCGAGCTTGCGGTATTGGACGCTCTCGATCTTGATGTTCTCGCGAGTGAGCCAGAACTCCTTCTCGACCCCGTCCTCATCGGAGGGCGCCTGGACGACCGTCCCGGAACTGGCCTTGGTCCCGGAGCCGGCGGCGGACTCGGGCCAGCGCATGACGGTGAGCTTGACCTTGGAGCCCGGCGCGCCGCGCAATTTCTCCATGGCGTCGGCCACTTGGAGCTCCTTGGTGCTCTCGCCGTCGATCTCGATGATGCGGTCGTTGGGCAGGATGCCCGCGCGGAAGGCCGGGGTGCCGGGCAGAGGAGTCAGAACGGCGAGCCAGTCATCCTTCACGATCATGCGGATGCCGATTCCGCCGAAGGCGCCTTCGGTCTCCGCCTTGATCTCGCGATGCGCCTGCGGCTCCATGAATTGGGAGAATGGGTCGAGCGCGCGGACCATGCCCGCGGCCGCGCCGTAGACGAGCTTCTGAGTGTCGGTCGGGTCGACGTAGTTCTCCTGGATGTAGTTGATGACGTCTACAAGGAAGGAGAGTTGCTCGTAGGTCTTGTCGTCGCCCTCCGGGCGGGCCGGGGCAGAGGCTTTCTTGGGGTCGGCGGCGACCGCCGGCCCGGCCGGGCCCCCCCAGGCCGACGCTCCGAGAGCAGCCAACGACAGGCCGATGAGAGCCAGACGCAGAGTGATCCTCATGAGCGATCTCCTATGATTTCTTCTGGAGCCAGGACATGGGGTCCAGGGCCTCGGTCCCGCGACGCAGTTCCAGATAGACCACGCCCTTGCCCGCCTCCCCGCCGGCCGTGCCGACGGCCTCGCCGACTTCGACCGGCGCGCCCTTGGCTTTCTGGATGTCGCCCAGTTCGCCGTAGATGCTGAAGAACCCGCCGCCATGGTCGACGATGACCACTTTGCCGTAGGACCGGAAGGGCCCGGAGTAGATCACCCGGCCGGCTCCGACCGCGCCCACGGGGGCCCCGGGCTTCGTCGCGAAGGTGACTCCCTGGCGGATGACCCAGGTGTTGAGTTCCGCATTGCGCTGCCGGCCGAAAGGCCGCGCCACGGTGCCGTCCACCGGCCAGGGCAGGGAATTGCGGGGCAGCTCCAGGCGGGTGGGGCCCTGCCGGTCATAGCGCTTGGCCGCGCCGAGGCGGGAGAGCAGCTCGGTCAGGGCGCGCTTGGTCTCCTCGAGCTCCCGGGCGCGCTTCTCGGCCGCCTGCACCTGGCCCCGAGCCGCGGCCACGGCCGCCTGCTTGCGTCCGTACTCCTCCCGGACTTGAGCGGCCTCCGCCTCGGCCCGGCGGCTACGGCCCCGGAGCTCCACCGCCGAGTGCCGCGCGGCTTCGACGGCGGCCTCGGTCTTGTGGCGGTAGCCCAGGAGACTGGAGACGATGCGGGCCTTGTCCAGGAGCACCGCGCGACGGAAGGCCTCGGCCCACAGGTCCGCGCCCCCCCAGGCCTCCTCACGGGCGGCCAAGGCCACGACGTAAGCGCGCAGCTCGCGGTCTCGCGCCGCCGTCCAGAATCCCGAAGCGAGGTTCAGGGCGCCGAGGTGCGATCTGAGCCCCACCCGCCTCTGCTCGGCTTCGTGGATGTTCCTCCGGATGCCGCCGATGCGGCGGCGGGTGTCCGCGTCGTGGCTCTCCAGCTTATGCAGGTCGCGGTTGAGCGCAGATTCCTGGCGGCGATACTCATCCAGGTCGGATTTCACCTTCTCATACTCCTTCTGGATGCGGATGAGGTCCCGACGCTTCTCTTCCAGCTGGCCCGACGCGACGCCCGGGAAAGTCCAGAGCAAGGCCGCGGCCAGGCCCAGGCGCGCCAGAACGATGCGGTCCATGAGCTCGTCTAGGGTGGGGAGAAAAGCCCGGCCGCCAGCGCGGCCGCGGCCCATACGGCGAACTGGGATCCGGCTGCCGGCATCTCCCACCAGGGCAGGTACTGGCGCGCGGGCCAGGCCGCAGCCAGGGCCAAGGCCAAGCCGACCGCAGCCCCGACTCCGGCCGGAGCCACGGCCGCCGCCGGCCGAGCAGCACCGGGCCAACGCGCCCACCAGAGGACCGCGGCCAGGGCCGCGCAGGCCAGGCAGAGCAAAGAACTCAAGATGAGGCTCAGGTAATGGCCGTAGAGCTGGGCCTGCAGGATGGCGCGGACTTGGCCCGACCGGTAGCGCAGATCCGCCCAGTCGGCGACGCCGCGGACGCTCGCCAGCCATTCCTCGAACCGCCCCAAGGCCGCGGGGGCGGGACGCACCTCGAAAGCGGGGCGCAGGGGATTGTCCCCCATCCAGGTGACGGAGTCCACCAATTCCGGGTCATCCCGGCGCAGGTCCGCCAGAGCGGCGTCGCGGGAGACGAAGCGCGCCTCGCTGACCTCGGACAGGCCCAGGAGCTTGTCCTCCAGGATCTTCGCCTGGCTCTCCGGCAAGTCATTCTTAAGGAACATCAAGACCCGGAAATCCTCCCGCAAAAGGTTCTCGAATCGGAAGACCTGAGTGCGCACCAGGAGCAGGCTCTCGCCGGCCAGGCCGGCCATGGCCGCGAGGGCGAAGGTCAAAGACCGGCGCAGGGCGGGGTTCATGCAGGAGAAGTATAGTAAAACCGTCAGCGGTAAGGCACGAAGACGCGGACCGCGGCGGCCACGCGCGAGCCGACCCAAGGCAGAAGCATGAGCAAAGTCAGGACCAGCAGCATCGGGTATTGGCCCGCAACGAAAGCCAGGAAGCCGCGCAGCTCGCCCGCGACCCGGCGCTTGGGGTGCTGCGGCGCCGGCGGCGCGGGCGGGGCCGGCATCATCTTGACCACGTCGCGAAGCGCCATGACCCGCGGCAGGACGCTGATGGGGACCGAGGCCTCGACTACGAGCACGGTCTCGGCGGTCCCGGGGACCGTCTGGGTGCCGATCGTCCGCCGCACGCGCAGGCCTGGCGTGGCGGGATTGCGCTCCAGGTCGGCTACGACCTCGGCCAAGCTGCGGCCCGGAGGCACGCGCACGCCCATGAGCATGTCCGTGGCCGTTTGCGGAGCCGGCTGGCGCGCCGCGGGATTGATCTGCAGGCGCGCGACGGTCGGGACCTGCAAGGCCGCGCCAACGCGGTTGGAAGGAAGCCAGCCCCACAGGGAGATCTGGTCCGGCCCCGCGCCGACCGCGGCGGGCTCGAAGCGGGGATCCTGCCGGAATCCCGCCAGGCGGGAGAGGTCCGCGACCGCGTCCTTCAGGGTCGCGTCCGGATGCTTCTTCAGATCGATGTTCAAGGTGACGAACACCTCGGGAGCCTTGCCGGCCGTAAGGATATCCGTCCGGCCGGCAACTGCGGGACCTGCCGCGACCGCCCCTTGTGCGCGCAGCTGCGCAGGGGGAGCGCCGGCATCTTTCTGACCGAGGATGTGGGACTCATAGTCCCTGCGTCCCAAGGTGGCCGCTTGGTCTTCGCTGACGCCGTTGATCTTCTGCGCGGAGAGCTCCATGGGCGCCGCCAGCCCTTCCCAAAGCGAATAGCGGCGCCGGTCGCCGTCCGCCGGGGCGGAAGACTCGGTGCCGGCCGCGTCGGTCCGCGGGCGAGTCACGGCCGGACGCGGGCGAGTCAGGGCGGGGTGTATCGGCAGAGGCTCCGAGGGACGACCATCGGGGACGGGGACGAGGTCATGATGCGGGAGGGGTCTCGGGACCGGTTGCGCAGTTGCGCCCGAGGCCCCGCTCTGCTGGGCCCCGGTCTCCATCGCGTCGCTGGCGTCAGGCGGCAGTTGGTTGTAGCCGCCGCCTTCGCCGACGAACTTGAGCTTGAAGGGCGAGCTTGCGGAAGGGCTCTTAGGCTGGGCGCAGAAGGCGGGGGCTGAAGCGAAACTGAAGATACTCGCCAATATGACAAGGATTCCCATAAGGCTTGCGCCTCGGCCGACAGCCTATCTTATCACAGTTCCGGTTCTGGGTCAATAGTCCCAGAAGCCGTAGGCCTTTGGGCCCAGCTCTCCCATGCCGCATGAGCGATCAGGGCGGCCCCGCCGACGACCAAGCCCGCGGCCAGAACAGCCGCGGTCTGTCCCAAGATCTGCCAAGGAGCGGCCTCGGGCCGGCCCAGCGCCGCGATGGTCCCGATCGGGAAGAGCAGGCTCAGCCAGAACCAGGGGCGGGGGTCGTCGACCCGGCAATGCGCGGCCTGCGTCCCCTTGGCGTCGAGTTGACGCCCGACCAAGTAGAGAGCATGCATCAGCGCGGGCACCCCGACCAGGAACTCGCGCCAGCGCCAGGGCCACCACCAGAGGGACTCGGAAGCGTCCGCAGCCGCCTGCAGTTGCGGCCATAGCGACGTGCCCGCCAGCACGAGCCGCGGCCGGAACAGCAACGCCGCGCCCAACACCGCAGCCGCGCCCAACAGCAAGTCCAGGTAGGTCGGCGAGCGGGCCAGCCCCCGGCCCAGCGCCCGCGCCGAGAGCGGATACAAGGCGAATCCGCCGATGACCAGGGGCCAGGCCATGGTCGAGAAAGCCAGGCTCTCGGGAAGCGCCGCGGCGTCGCCGCCGGCGAGGAGCAATCCGACGATCAGCCCCACAGCGGCGGCCGCGGCCGCGGCGGTCACGACGCCCAGGACGATCTCGGCGACGGGCGAAGCGAGGGGCCGCCGCGCCTGCACCTGGCCGTGGAAGTGCTTGAAGCCCTTGACGCCGAAGCGCACCGCCGCGATCGGGCCGAGGACGGCCAGGCCCCAAGCCAGGAGGTTGCGCCAGGGCGGCGACGAGCCGCGTCGCGAAGCCTCCAGTCCCGTAGCGTCCGAGCCGATGAGCCCGCGTTCGCGCAAGGGCCGCAGCGCGGCGCGCACACTCGCCAGGTTCTCTTCGGCGTCCGCGGCCGGGTCCAGCCGCAGCAGCAGGACCCGGCCGGGCTGGCTGTGGATGGCGCGCAGCAAGGTGGGCAGGGGCGCCGGCGCCGGGATGCTGCGCGGCGTACGCAGGGCGACGGGTCCCCGAGCCCCGCTGATCCAGGCTTGGCCGGAGGGGTCCAGATGGAAAGGGACGAGCTTGAGCGCCGCGGCGAGGGCAAGGTCTTCCGAGGCCACGCCGACCTTCAAGCCCGGGTCCGGCTCGCGGGTCAACTCGATGGAGCCATGGCCGCCGACCGTCGAGGTGCTGAACACCAGGTTCTGTCCGCGCAGCGTCTCGGCCACGCGGGCGAAGAGCTTGGGGTCGTTGACCCAGACCAGGTTCGCCTTGAGCGGCGCGTTGGCCGCGATGAGGCCGACGCCCTTCCACTTGGAGATCTCAGACCGGGAGAACACCAAGGCCTGGCCGGAATCGGCGAGCTCGCCCAAGGTCTGGGTCCGCAGGACCATGGCGCCCACCCCCATGGCCTGCGCCCGGGTCCAGAAGTCGGACAGCGCGGTCCCGGAGCCCGCGCACGCGGCCGCCGCCTCGCCGGCATCGAGGGCAGCCAGGGACCGGGGGGAGGGCTTCTCCACCGTGCCGGCGGCCCAGGCCAGCAGCAGGAATCCGGCGGCCGCGAGCCACGGCCTCGCGTTGGATCCGGAAGCGGCAGCCATCACGGCGCCTCCGGCGCGCGGCGCTCCGCCGTGGCACGCTTGAAGAGATCCAAGTAACTGCGCACGGAGCGGTTCCAGGAGAAGTCGCCGCTCATCCCCGCTTGCGTGAGCTCGGCCCAGGACGGGCCCGCGCAGGCGTCCAAGGCGCGGCCCAAGGCCCGGCCGAAGTCCCGCGCATCGCCCGGCTTGGCCGTGAAGCCGTTGAGTCCCTCGGTGACGGTGTCGCGCAGGCCGCCCGTGCGCGTGACCACCGGCACGCAGCCGTAGCGCATGGCGATGAGCTGCCCCAGCCCGCAAGGTTCGAAGCGCGAAGGCATGAGCAGGATGTCCGCCGCGGCGTAGAGACGGTGCGCCAGATCCTCGTCGTAGCCGCAGCGAAAGCGGGCCGCGCCGCTGTGGCGGCGCGCCCAGCCGGCCACGGTCTTGACCAAGGAGGGCTCGCCCTCCCCCACGCCCACGAAGCGGCACCGCCGCAGACGCGGCGCCAGGGCTTGCAGGGCGATGTCCCAGCCTTTCTGGCGGTCGAGCCGGGCGACCATCCCCACGAGGGGGACGCCCGCCGCAGCCTTCAGGCCGCAATCGGCCAGGAACCAGTTCTTGCAGGCCGCCTTTCCCTTCCGGTCTCCCAGGGAATAGCGCTGGGCCAGGCAGGAGTCCCGCTCCGGATTCCAGCAGTCGAGGTCAAGGCCGTTGAGTATGCCGACCAGCCGGTCCCGGCGGCGGCGCAGCAGGCCCTGCAGGCCGTGGCCTCCGGACGGGGTCTGCAGCTCGCGGGCGTAGGTGGGGCTGACCGTGGTCAGCCAGTCCGCGTCGGCCAGACCGGCTTTGAGGAAGCTGTAGCCCTTCGCGGTCTTGGCTTTCCGGATGTCCGTCCTCGCGAAGCCAGCCTGGATGAAGCTCCGGGCCGGGAACACGCCTTGGTAGGCGATGTTGTGGATGGTGAGGACCGTGGCGGCGGCGGAGAAGAAGGGGTCTTGGGCGTAGAGGGTCTTGAGGTAGGGGGCGATCAGGGCCGTCTGCCAATCGTGGAGGTGGATGACATCCGGCTTGAAGCCCATGGCTTTGGCGCCTTCGAGCACGGCCCGGCAGAACACGGCGTAGCGCAGGTCGTTGTCCGGGTGGTCGCGGCCGTCCACGCCGTAGAGGCCGTCGCGGTCGTACAGGGACGGAGAGTCGATGAACTGCACGGAGACCGAGCGCCACTGCATGAAGCGCAGCGCGACCGCCACGGAACTGGCGCCGAAGGGGACGTCCAGGGGATGAGACATGCCGCCCTGCAGCGCCGCGGACTCCACGACCCGGTACTTGGGCAGGAAGAGCACGACGTCGTGCCCGGCGGCGCCGAGCTTCTGGCTCAAGGCGCCGACCACGTCCGCCAGCCCGCCGGTCTTGCAGAAGGGGAAGGCCTCGCTGGCGGCCAGGAGTATCTTCATCCCAGGCTCACGGCTCCGGAGCCTTCTCCTGGGGAGGTTCCGACGACGCATCATCCGCAGGCCAGATGGGGGCGGCGGGCTCAGCGGGCGCTTCCGGCTCCGGCTCGGCGACCGGTTCGGCGGGCTGCGGCTCGGGAGCGGGCTCGCCGGCCTGCGGCTCCGGCACGGGAGCCGCGGCGACCTCGGGGGGAGCAGGATTCTCCGGGGCCTGGAAATCGTCGATGGACGGCAGGTCCTCAAGGCTGCGCAAGCCGAAGTGGCGCATGAAGTCGGCCGTGGTCCCGTAGAGCAGCGGCCGCCCCACGCTCTCCTTGCGTCCCACGACCTTGATGAGGCGCTTCTCCAGGAGCGTCTCCAAGGCCGCGATGACCTCCACCCCGCGGATCTCCTCGATCTCGGCGCGGGTGAGGGGCTGCTTGTAGGCGATGATGGCCAAGGTCTCGTGCGCCGCGGTGGAAAGGCGCATGGTCATCCTCTCGGCGAAGAGCTTGCGCACCAGGTCGCCGTGGGTCGGCCGGGTGGCCATCTGGAAGCCTCCGGCGACTTCCAGGACCTGGAGGGCGGACTTCCGGTCCTCCAGGTTCTGACGGATAGCCCCCACCAAAGCGCCCAGGCGGGCGGTATCCTTGACCTTGGTGAGCTTGCGCAGCTCGTCGAGACTCAGCGGGTGGTCGGTGATGAAGAGCAGGGTCTCGAGCTGGCCCTTGAGCTCATCATCCGGCAGGGGCGATGCTGGCGTCTGGGACATCGACGCGGACCTCCTTTTTGTAGACCATGATGGGGCCGAGATTCCCCTCTTGGCGCACGAAGACCTTCTCCATCTTGACGAGTTCGAGCATGGCCAGGAAGCAGGCGAGTATGCCCCGCCGCTTGCGCTCGTCGGAGAAGATCTCCACCCAGCTGAGCGCGGGCCGGCTCTCGAGGAGGAACATGATCTTGGCCATCTTCTCCTCGATGGGGAACTCCTCGCCGACCACCTCGCGGGTCTCATGCTTGGCGCGCTCGAGGATCTCGCGGAGGCTGCCGAGCAGGTCGAAGAGGTTCAGGTCCAGATTCTTCTGCGACTCGTCGAAAGTGGGCACGCCCCGGTAGAAGACGTCCTTGAACTCGTCGGCGCGCTTCTCCAGGAACTTGGCCGCCTCCTTGAACTTCTGGTACTCCAGGAGCTTGGCCTTGAGCTCGGCGGTCGGATCCGGGCCGGTCTCCTCCTCCTCGCCGGGATGGCTGGGCAGGAGGGCCCGCGCCTTGATGCCGATCAAGGTCGCGGCCATGACCAGGAACTCGCCGGCCAAGTCGAGGTTGAGTTCCTTCATCAGGTCGATATAGGCCAGGTACTCGTGCGTGATGTGGGCAAGGGGGATGTTGTTGATGTCGAGGTCGTCCCGCTTGACCAGGAACAGGAGCAGGTCGAGCGGCCCCTCGAACATCTCCAGATGGACTTGGTGGCTCATCTCAGCCTCATGGCGCGGCGGACCTGCTCCAAAGTGGACTTGGCGACGGCCGAGGCTTTGCGGGCGCCCTCGGCCAGTATCTCGTCGACTTTCTCGGGCTTGGCGGCGTAGCCTTCCCGGGCCTTGCGGAACTCGGCGAAGGGGCCGTCCAGGGACTGAAGCAGGCTCTTCTTGTCGGCCACGCAGCCCAAGCGGCCGGCGCGGCATTCCTCGCCAATCTTCTCCCAGTCCTGGGTGTAGAGCTTGTGCAGAGCGTAGACCGCGCAGCCGGGAGGGTTCTCGGGGCAAGGATCGGGATGGCCGGGAGTGTCCTTGCGGAGCTTCTGCGGGTCCGTGTACATGGACATGACCTTGGCTTTGAGCGAGTCCGCGGTCTCGTAGATGTTCACGGCGTTGCCGTAGGACTTGGACATCTTGCGGCCGTCGCAGCCAGGGACCTTGGGAGTCTGGGTCAGCAAGGGCTGGGGCTCGGAGAGCACGGGACCGTAGATGTGGTTGAATTTGCGCGCGATCTCGCGGGAGAGCTCGACATGCGGGAGTTGGTCCTGGCCGACCGGCACGCGACCGCCCTTGTAGAGCAGGATGTCCGCGGCCTGCAGGACCGGATAGCCCAAGAAACCGAAGGTGCGGATCTCGGACTTGGCGGCCGCCTCGCCCTCAGACGCCTTGTGGTCCTCCCCGTCGGCCGCCTTGCTCAGCTTGGTCTTGGACAGCTCCTGGAGCTGTTCCTTCCATGTGGGATTATTCTCCAGCCAGGACAACGGGGTCACCATGCCGAGCAGGACCGCGAGCTCCGCGTGCTCGGACACGTCGGACTGCTTGAAGATGACGCATTTGGCGGGATCGAGGCCGGCGGCCAGCCAATCGAGCACCATCTCGCGAATATTATCTTGAAGGGCCGAGGTGTCCGAGTAGCCAGTGGTGAGCATGTGCCAGTCCGCCACGAAGAAGTAGCAGTCGTAGCGGTCTTGCAGGGAGACCCAGTTCTTGAGCGCGCCCCAAGAGTGGCCGATGTGCAGACGGCCGGTGGGCCGCATCCCGGAGACCACGACTTCCCGGCGGTCTGGCATGGGGTGTATCTTAGCGAATTGCCCAGGGGGACACAAGAAAATTAAGCGCCGGGGACCATCCGGAATCCGGCTTTGGCGAAATCCTCGTCAAAAGCGAAGACCGCGTCCGCTTTGAGCTCCGCCATGAGGGCCATGGAAACGCAGTCCGTGAAGCTCAGCCTCTTGTCCTTGTATCTGCTCATGACCTGGAGCGCGGCGCGCTCCAGGTCCGCGTCCACATAAGAGATGGAGCAGAGGCGGCTCTTGAGGATGATGTCGGCGAAGGCCAGGGCCGCCTCGCAGCCGACGCAGTAGCGCAGCCTGGTGATGGTCTCGTCTACCACGTAGTTGCTGGTCAAAAGCCGGTCCGCCGAAGTCAGGGTCTCGTAGAAGCGTTTGGCCCGCGGGTGCAGGACGTCCGAGCGGTCTTCCAGGGCGATGAAGGCGCTGGTGTCTACGAAAATCTTCACGCGGCGTCGCCGTAGATGTCCCGGTCATGGCGCACGGCGCCGTCGGTCAGGCCGCTCTCGCATGCGCCGATCAGCCGTTGGAAGGGGTCCTTTTTGGGGTCCACGGTCTTTTCATCGCACCCGATGTGGTAGGCCAATTCAATGGCGTCGCGGACCAGCTGGGCCAGGCTCTTGCGCTCCTTGGCGGCCCTGATCTTTAGCGCCTCCAAAGTCTTCTCAGGAAGGCGGATGTTAGTGGCTGTGTATTTCACGATATCATGATACCATGATATCGCATGGATTTCAAGCCTTGCAATGAGCTCTTCAGAAGAAAGTCAAAGCCTGACACCCAACCAGGCCAGGGCTTCCGCGCGCGAGCGGATGCGGCCCGTCCATTGCGCGCGCGCGGCCTCATCGAGCATGGCGCGGAACTCCGGGCCCGGCTTCAAGCCTGCGGCCTGAAGGTCCGAACCTCCCAAGAACAATGGCTGCAAGGCGGTCTTGGGCAGGCGCGGCAAGACCAAAGCCACGAGACGTGCGGCCTCGGGAGAAAGCGCGACCCGGGGAGACGCCTTCTCCCGGCAAACGCGCAGCGCCTCCTTGATGCGCCGCGCCAAGGAATGCTCCACGGGCAGCCCGGCCAGGAACTCCTCGGCCTTGCCGCCCAAGGCAAAAGACAACGCGCCTAGCCGCTCCTCGACCGTATCTCCCTTGGCCTTCGCGGGCAGGTCGGGATAGACCAGATCGAGGTAACCCCACTCCCGCAAGCGCCGCAATGGCGCCTGAGGATTCTCCTCAGCCAGCACGCGCAGGAGCTCCTGCGCGATGCGGTGGCGGGAGAGCCGCCCCGCGATGCAGCCGTAGAGCGACTGGCGGACCATGATCCCGAAGCCGGGGGCGGGCTGAAGATTCAGGCGGCACAGGAAGCGCGCGGCGCGGAAGACCCGCGTGGGGTCGTCGCGGAAGCTGGCCTCATGCAGGACGCGCAGCACCCCGGCCTTGAGGTCGCGCAGTCCTCCGTAGGGGTCCACCAGAGCCCCCGCGCCGTCGGGCTCCACGCGCACGGCCATGGCGTTGATGGTGAAGTCCCGGCGGAACAGGTCGCGCTCCAAGGGCGCGGGCTTGACCTTGGGCAGGCAGGCCGGCTCCGGATACTCCTCCTGCCGCGAGGCCGCGAAATCGACGCGCAAGTCAGCCCCCTTGACCCGCAGGGTCCCGAAAGCGCCGAAGGCCTCCGCCTTGCCGCCCAACTGCCGGGCGCAGAGCTTGGCCAGGCCGCCGGGGTCCCCCTCGGTCACGAGGTCAAGGTCCTTGACGTCCTTGCGCCCCAGGATCCAGTCCCGGACGCAGCCGCCCACAGCGTAGAGGGGCAGGCCTTGGCGGCGGGCGCTCTGCGCGAGCGGGCGCAGGAGCTTCAGCGTTCGAGCCGGGATGCGCGGTCCGGTCATCAGCGTAGGGCCGGAGGCAGCGCGCCGTCGGCCGCGGTGCGCAAGACGCCGAGATAGGATTGGTAGGCGGTCAGGCGGTCGTTGGCCGCGAGCAGCGTCTCCAGGCCGGCGATCATGTTGGCGCGGGTGATCCCTGCGCCCTTCCTGGCGGGAGCGTAGGGCAAGGACGCGGGGATGCCCAATCTCCGGGCCAGGCCGGGCCGCACATGATAGAGGGAGAGGCCCAGTTCCCGCGCCACGAACTCCATCACCTCGACCTCCTCGCCGCGGTAGTCGTCCTCGCTGAGGAGCGCGCCCAAGGTCTCCGGCCCGAAGCAGATCTCCGGCTCCAGGTCCAACGGCAGCTTATCGCCCATAGCCTTCTTGAACTCCTTGAAATCCTCCGCCATCTTGAGCCGCCAGCGGCTCTCCTCGGCCTGGAAGGACGCCGGGAAGACGAAGAACAGGATGTCGGCCGCGGGTGCGAAGAAGATGTAGGGCGCGTCCGCGAAGAAGGCGGCGCCGCAGGCGGGGCAGATGAGCAGGTTCATCTCCTTGGCCGCCACGGCCTCGCGCAGCTCCGGGCTGCGGTCGCCGTTTATGAAGCTCCAGACCTCGGCCTCGAAGGGCTCGCAGCCCTGGGGACAGCGCGCCTCGATGACGCCCTTGATCGACATGGCGGCTACATTATAGCTCTTCGCGTCCGGCCCGATGACGCCTCTCAGGGCAGACCGGCCTTGATCTGGGCCGAGAGGCCGAGGACCTTGTCCACGTATTGCTGGGAGTGGTTGTAGCCGTAGATGGAGCGGGACACGTCGCCGGCGTAGCCGTGGCGGTTGAGGTAGTTGGCCACGGAGAGCACGGAGTCGGGGAAGCTGAAGGGGTCGCGGCCGCCGCCGTCGGCGTCGCGGGCGTAGGCCTCCCAGCTGGTGGGGAGGAACTGCGGCACGCCCATGGCGCCGGCCCAGGAGCCGCGGACCTGCGTCGGCTTCAAGTCCCCAAGATCCCCTTGGGCCGTCAGCCGCGTCAGGGCGGCCAGATCGCGCTGGGCTTGGAGGGCGCGGCTGGTGGGGCGCCCGTTGGAACCGAGCTGGCCGGACAGCGTGAGCAAGGTGTCGCGCAGGGGGTGGCCTCCCGTGTTGTGGCCGAAGCTGGTCTCCACGCCGAGGATGCCCAGGATATGCTGGGGCTGGACGCCGTATTCCTTCAGCGCGCGGTCGAAGACCGTGCGGTTCTTCTGATAGGCGTCCAGGGCCCCGCGGGGCGGCGGCGCGCGCGGCGCGGGCCGCGGTTCGTCTACGTGCTTGAGGATCTCGGCGCGGGTCGCCGGGTCGGGAGGATTGGCCACGACCTGCTGCGCGGCCGCGGCGTAGGCGGCGGGCGCGACGGCCGCAGCGGGCGGGATGTCGGCGCGCGCCAAGGCCAGGTCCGCGTCCTCGTCCTGCGCGCTGCGGCCGCTGGCCTCGAGCACCGCAGCCGCGGCCCGCTGGCGCTCCAGCGGCGTCACCGGCCGGCCGGAGGCCTGCAGCTGCGCCAGCGCACCGCGCACGCCCTCGTCCACCTTTCGGTCGGCGTCGATCTGCTGCAGGATCGCGGCGGCGAGATGCGGCTCGTCCTGCATGACCTGACCGGAGTCTCCGACGATCTTCAGGTCCCGCGCCGCGGCCAGCACGCCGGCGACCTTGGCAGACAAACGTTCGTCCTTGGAGAGCCCGGCTGTCTCCGCCTCCAAGGCCAGACGCTCGCGGCGGCTGTCCCCCTCACGCGGGGGCTCGCCGGCGTCCCGGGCCGGGGCGGCGGCGCCCCGCGGCACGACGGCGCCTCGTGGGGCGGCGGTTGGCGCACCCGGGGAAGCTTGGGCCGAGGGTCCCGCCGGGAGATAACGGGCGGAGGAGCCGGCGGTGAAGCCGGAGTCCAAGCCCGCGAGACGAAACGCCGGAGTTCGGAGGCCGGCCCGGAACGGCCGCCCTTCTCCAGGAGGCGGGGGCTCCAAGGCAGGCGCGTCGACGGCCTCGGGATATCCGACGCGCGGGTCTTCCCCTGAGGGCGGCACGCTCACGGCGGCGGCCGACGCGCCCGCGCTCCGCGGCTGCGGCCGGCCCTGCGCGACCAACACCGCGCCGATGCCGGGCGGTCCCAGCCTCCTGGGGCCGCGCTGGGAGTACCAGGCGAGAGCGCTCAAGCCTGCGGCGGCCGCGACCAAGAGCAGGGCCTTGGGGCCCGATCCGGACTCCATGCCAGTGAGTTTAAGCTGAAAGGCCCCCAGCGTCAAGGCCGTTCACTGCGAGATGCGCTTGAAATACTCCTTGATGACCTCGTCGTAGGAGGCGGGCCGCTTCTCGCGCAAGGAGCGTTCCAGCTCCTCGCGCAGCTCCTTGGGCGGCAGGTAGTCCTTGGCCTTGGGCAAGGGCACGAACTCGACGCGCGCGCCCATGCCCCCCCCGCCCGACATCGAGCGCACTCCGCCGGCCGGCTGGGAGAAACCCGCGTTGATGCCGATCTCGATCTGCTTCTGGGCCGCGGCCGAGCGCTGCAGGTCCTGGCCGCCCTGCTCCAGCAGCTGCAGGGCCTTCTCCTGATGGCTCAGCGCCGAGGCCGAATCGCCCCCGCCCAGGTCTTTCTCGGCTGAGCCTTGCTCGCCTTGAGCGGCTTCCAGCTTGGCCGCGGCCTCGGGCGGGGCCGCGCCGAGGTCCTCGACCAGGGATTCCAGCTCGTGCTGCAGCCCGGCGGTCTGGCTCCTCACTTCGGCCTGCCGCCGCGCCGCGGCCGCGGTCTCGTCGTCCGGCCCCGACGGCGGAGGGGAAGCCGGGGCTTCGTCGAGGCGGCGGCCGATCTCCTCCTGCGCGGAGGCGAAGCTCTGCATGGCCGCGCCGTGGCCGGCCCGGCCCGAGGGCAGCCGTGCCGAGGCGCGCAGCGAGAAGACGGCGGCAGCCACGAGGCTACCGGCCCGGCTGACGCGTCCGGAAGCGAACTCATCGCGCAGGGCCTTCATCATGGGCGGGACCTCGGCCGGAAAAGCCTCCCCGTAAGCCGCGGCCGACGAGAGGAGCACGGATTCATCGGCCGCGAGCTTGGCCAGCAGGTCCTTCTGCGCGGCCACGAAACGCTGCCGCCGGCGTTCTTCCAGGCTTTGGCTCTTCTCCGCCAGGCGGGTCTGGCCCTCGACCACTTCGGACCACCGGGCTTGCAGCCTCTCCAGGCGCGCCGAGCCCTGCCGCGGCGCAGCGCCCGCCGCCCCCGCGGCGGCCGCCGCCGTGACCGCGTTCTCGATGGCCGCGAGCTGCGCCGCCAGTTCCTTGGCGATGGCCGCGGCCGCGGCGTAGTCGCCCGCGCGCAGGGCCGCCTGCAATGCGTCGGCCGAAGTCTGGGCCGCCAGCAGGGGCATGCTATAGCTGCGCCGGGACTTGTCTTCGGCTCCGCCGGGCTGGGCCTGGGGCAGGGCCGCGATGGATTTCTGGAGCCGGTCCATGCGCTCCTGCAGGCTCTTGAGAGCCTCCTGGACCTGCCGCAAGGCCTCCGCCGAGGGCCGCCCCTTGCGGCTGCCGGACAGCGATTCCAGCTCCGCGGCGAGTTGCTCGCCGTCCTGGCTCATCCGGCCGGCCTGCATGTAGAAATCCTGCAGGTCCTGGAGCGGACGGCCGTTCTTGAGGAGCCTCTCCGCGCGCCGCGCCGCGGCCGCCAGCCGCGCGTGGCGGGCGCGCGCCGCGGCGGCGTCCGAGACCCGGTCCGCGGCCAAGGCCGCGGGCAGGTCCCGGCCCGCGCTGTCTTTAAGCCGGTCGGCCAATCCAGACACTTCCTCCCGCAGCCCGGGGTTGGCATAGGCGTCGCGGTCCATGGCCCGCGCCAGCTCCTCGGCCGCCGCCGCGGCGTCCTTCCAGGCCTCGGGCAGGCCGGAGAGCCTCTGGCGGGCCCCCTCGAATTCGCCGGCCGCATAAAGGTCGCGCAGCGTCTCCTCTCGGCTGGCCAGCGCGCCGAGGGCCGCCTCGGCTCTGCGCCAGCTCCGCTGGGCCGCCAGGTGCCCGGCCGCGAAGTCGACGATCTCCACCAGTCCGGGCTCGGAGAGCCCGGTCTGCGGCGGGACCGCATCGTCATAGGCCTTGATCTGGAAGGCGATCTTGGCCCCGACCGGCAGTCCGGAGAGCGGCCAGGGGTAGTCCCCGATGGACTCCTTGGGCGCTTCGCGGCCGAAACGCCGCAGGGCCAGCTCCTTGGGCGGCTGCCCCGGGACGCGCACCAGCAGAGCCACGCGGCTGAGGGCCGAGTCGTCGCGCGCGGCGTACGCGACCGGCAGAGAGTCCGACGGGTCCGCTTGGACCGGCTGGATGGGCGAGAGCAGCTGCGCGACGGGCGGCTCGTCCGGGACCACCCTGAGAGAATAGACGATCGGCGCCGGGTCCCGGCGGCCGTCCGCGGTCTCCAGATCGAACTGGAAGCTCCCGTCGTCCTGGGCCGTGAAGCCCGCCTCGCAGGCCGCGGCCGGCGGGCAGTTCATCGGCGCCGGGGCAGGGAGGAAGGCGGCGCGCAAGACCGCCTTGGCCAGAGGCTGATTGGGCCGGCCGGAGATCCGTACCCAGGTCCCCCGGCGCGCAGCCAGGGGCTCGGCCCCGCTCAAGGGCACGACCGCGGCCAGGCCCGCGAGCCGGGCCTGCAGCGACTCCAGCTGCGGGACGGACTCGGGCGAAAGCCGGTACACGCGGCTCTCCAGGCCCCGCCAGGTCAGCCGGTACTGCAGGGGCTCGGCCACGGAGGCCACGGTGAAGGAAGCTCCTTGCGGGAACTGGCGCTCCCAAGGGACCAGGCTCCAGGGGCCCACGGTCCTCAGCCAAAGCCTCGTCTCCGCGGCGCGGCGCGGCCCTCCGGCCGTCCCCAAGAGGCGCACTGAGACCTCTGCCGGCTGGCCGAGGCTCCAGACCGAATCTCCGGGCTGGACCGAAAGGAATGCCTCCAAGGCCACGTCGCGCCACGGCGCCAGGACGCGCGGCCAGGACGCCTTCGCCAGCCAGGGCCAAGTGAGCACGCCCAGCAGGGCGGCAGCGGCGACGCGGCGCAGGTGCGTAGACGGCCTCCATTGGAAAGCGGGCCGGTCGGGGAGGGCTGCGAGCAGCCTTTCCGTGGCCTCGACGTGGGCCCGGGTGAGTTGTGGAGAGGTATGGGCCGGAGGCGTTCGCCGCAGCTCCCAGGCCGGGATGAGGTGCTGCCGCAATCCCGGGAACTCCAACGCGGCTCCGTCGAGCACCGTCAGCCAGAGATTCAGGCGCCAAGGCCGCCAGAGCAGGACCCAGGCTCCGGCGAGCACGGCCGCGAGGCCCGCCAGCCAGACCACGGCGCGCGCGGCCTGGGGCAGGAGGATGATCTGGTCGAGCCAGAGCGCCGCGCTCAGGGCCGCCAGGCTCCAGGCCAGCAGCCTGCCGCCGCCTTCGCAGAGCAAGGCCCGGGCGCGTTGGCCGCGCCAGGCCCGGGCGCGCTCGAGCAGGAGGGACATGCGGGCATTATACAAGAATGGACTTGCCGCGTCGCAGACGCGGCAAGTCCGAGCGAGTCGCCATAGGCGACTCGCAACCGCCGCCCCCATAGGAGGGGGGCGGCGGTTCCGTCGGGGGTGGTTAGACTTGCCCTTAGCTGGGCACGATGTCCGATTCCGTGATCGCGTTGGCCGGGCGGGCCATGGACAACTGGGTCTCTATGGCGTCGAGCTCCCGGAACTGGCGCCGGCGGAAGTCCACGATGCGGCTATTGAAATCCGGAGCGTTCTGCTTCTCGGCCTCGAGCATGATGTCTTCGGCGCGGACGTTCTCCACGAGCCCGCCCTTGCCTGAGCAGCTCACCATGACGCGCTGCGAGATATCATTGAAGGCGTCCCACTCCTCGAAGATGGTCTCCAGGAGCACCTTCATCACGGCTCCCAGTCCGATGAGGCCGAAGGCCAAGGTGCTGATGAACCTCACGTAGAGTTCCATGATCGTCTCCACTTCTATTTTAGGCCGCGCCGGCCGCGATATGCAGGGCCCCTTGGGCCCCTACAATTGGACAAAGGTCCCAGGCGTTGATAGGCCTTTGGGCCCAGGAGCCCGCGAGCACAAAATCGAGGCCTGGTCGATGAACCCCAAGGACTTGGGCGAGAGGGTCTTGAGCGCGAGGTCTTCACGGAGCTGCATGAGGCTGCTGGCGCCCACGACCGCGGCGGCGATGCCGGGCCGGGAGAGCACCCAAGACAGGGCCGCGGCCGAAGGCGTCGTCGCCTCCTGCTTGGCCACGGTGATGAGCACCCGGACCACGCCGCCGTATCGTTTCTCGTCCAAGGGCGGGAAGGCCTTGGACGGATCCTGCCTGCGGCCCTTGGGACGTTGGCCCGGCTCAAGATACTTGCCGGTGAGGTAGCCGCCGGCCAAGGGGCTCCAAGCGATGACCGAGACTTTCTCGGCCCCGGCCACGGGCAGGACGTCGCCGTCGGCTGAGCGCGCCACGAGACTGTACTCCACTTGATCGCATTCGCAACGCGGCCAAGCCTTGGCCGCGGAAGCGGCCAGGGCTTGGCGCCACTGGGCGCCGGGGAAATTCGAGCAGCCCAGGACTTTGACCTTGCCGGCCTTGACCGCGGCGGCCAAGGCTCCCAAGGTCTCCTCCAACGGCACCCTGTTGTCCGGGGCATGGGGCATGTAGATGTCCAGATAGTCGGTCTTGAGGCGCTTGAGGCTGGCGTCGAGGGCGGCTCTGATGCGCCTCTTGGAAAGGCCTCCGGAGGCGGGGTTGTCCGGATCCATCTGCCAGCGGACCTTGGTCGCCAGGAGGACTCTCTGGCGCCTCTTGCCGAGGATGCGGCCGAGCATGGTCTCGGCCGCGCCGTAGCCGTAGATGTCCGCGGTGTCGATGAGGTTGACGCCGGAGTCGAGCGCGAAGTCGAGCAGGCTGCGCGCGGTCTTCTCATCTACGGGGGTGGAGCCCATCCAGTCCGAGCCCCAGCCCATGGTGCCCAAGGCCAGCACGCCGATTTCAAGACCCGAGCTGCCTAAAGCCCGCTTCTCCATGCCCAAATCTTATATCTTTTTGGACTCCGAATTAAGTATGGTGTCCCCGCATTCTTTTCTACAATATGGCCGGATGAAAAAGCAGGACTGGCTAGCCCTGGCCGCCGTCCTCCTCCTGGGCCTGGGCCTGCGCGCTCCCATCGCGGGCATCTTCCTGGAGCGCGACGAGGGCGAATACGCCTACATCGCCCAACGCTGGCTCAAAGGCGAAGTCCCCTACCGGGACAGCTTCGACCAGAAGCCCCCGGGCGTCTTCGCCGCCTACGCCGCCATCGAGCGCCTGTCCAGCGGGAGTCCGGCGGCCATCCACTGGGGCGCGCAGCTCTACACGCTCCTGACCCTCTGCCTGGTCTTCCTCATCGGCCGCCGCCTCTTCGGCCCGGAGGCCGGCTGCGCGGCCGGAGCCTTGGCCGCCTTCATGACCGTGGACCACAGTCTCCTGGGCAACGCGGCCCACTGCGAACTCTTCATGCTCCTGCCTCTGGCCGCCGCTTTCCTGGCCGCGCTGCTGGCCGCGGAGCGCGACTCCTGGCGCTGGGCCCTGGTCAGCGGAGCCTGCGCGGGCGCAAGCCTGCTCTTCAAGCAGGTCGCCGCGACCGATGCCGCTTTCTACCTGGTCTTCCTGCTCTGCGCCCCCCGCATCAGCCGCAAGGTCCTCACGGCCGCGGCCTTCGCCGCGGGAGCGGTCGCGGTCTGGATCCCGGTGGCGCTCTACTTCGCGGCGACGGGCGCCTGGGCCCCGTTCTACGACTGCGTGCTGGGCTACAACCTCTCCTACGCCGGAGGCATCCCGCTCTCCGATTACGTAAGGAACTTCTGGACCACCTTCTCGCGGACTCTCCCCGGCCTCCTGCCGATCTACCTCCTGGCCCTGGCCGGCGCCATCTGGCAGGCCGGGCCCGCGGCGCCCTGGGTCATCGGCTGGCTGGCCTGCTCTTTGCTGGGCGTCTGCGCCGGCGGCTTCTTCCGGGCGCACTACTACCAGCAGGCCGTCCCGGCCCTGGCCGTCCTGGCCGGCTCCGCGCTCTCGGGCTTGTCCCAGCGCTGGCGCCTGCCGCGTCCGGCGCCCTACGCGGCCGCGGCCGCGGTGCTCCTCTTCGGCGTGCTCAGCGCCGCATGGTACTATGGGCCGGGCTCGGCCGTGGTGAAATGCCGACGGCTCTACCAGGACAACCCCTTCCCCGAAGCCACGGGCGTGGCGCACGTCATCGACGAGCGCACCACGGAACAGGACCGCATCTTCGTCTTCGGCTCCGAGCCGGAGATTCTCTACTATGCCAGCCGAAAGAGCGCCACGCGCTATATCTTCCTTTATCCCCTCTTCCTGGCTTCCCCGGACGCGGCCGCGCGCCAGCAGGAGGTGCTCGCCGAGGTGCGCAGCGTCAAGCCCAAGACCATCGTCACGGTCTTCGTGCGCAAATCCTTCCTGCCGTCCAGCGCCTCTCCGCTGGAGATATTCGGGGAGGTCAAGAGCCTTCTGAAGGACTATCACATCCAGGCCGTGGTGCTGTCCAATCCCAAGAACCCGACCGAACTGTTCGTGGACCAGGCGGCGCGGAAGCTTTGGCAGAAGTACCCCATGTGGTACGACCGGCCGTTCTGGGGGACCTTGGCGGTCTGGGAACGCGACTGATGAGGAAGCCCGACCGCTGGGCGTTGGCCGTGGCCGCGGCCGTGTTCATCGCGTTCGTGTGCGTGCTCAGGCACCAGTTCGTGAGCTGGGACGACGACGGCTTCCTCTACCTCAACTTCCACTTCAGAGGCCTAGGCTGGACCCAGTTGCGCTGGATGTTCACGACCTTCCTAAAAGGTCCCTATCAGCCCATCGTTTGGATGAGCTACGCGCTGGACTATCTCCTCTGGGGAATGGACCCCGCCGGGTTCCATCTGACCAACCTGCTCTGGCACTGCGCCAACGCCGCCTTGCTCTTCGTGTTCTCCCGCAGGCTTTTCCAGGCCGCGGCGCCGGGGACCGCGGAGGCGCCCCGCTGCTGGGCCGCGGCCGGCGCGGCTCTGATCTTCGCCCTGCATCCCCTGCGCGTGGAGCCCGTGGCCTGGGCTGCGGCGCGGCGCGACCTCATGTGCGGTTTCTTCTTCCTCTGCGCATTGCTCTGCCACCTCAAGGGGCGCGAGGAGCCGGCCCGAGAGAGGTTCTGGCGCGGCGCCACCGTGGCCTGCTACTGCCTCTGCCTCCTGTCCAAAGCCATGGGCATCGGCCTGCCCTTGGTCCTGGCCGTCCTGGATTCGACGATTCTTAGGCGGCGCGTGCGCTGGTCGGACCTGCTCCCTTACGCGGTCCCGGCCGCGCTGGCCGCTGCCCTGGCCTGGTACGGCCAGGCTGTGACCGGCGCGCTGGCCGCGGGCGCGGGCTTCGGGTGGCAACGGCGTCTCGCCCAGGCCTGCTACGGGCACGCCTTCTACTTGGTCCGGACCCTCTGGCCTTCGGGGCTGGCGCCCATGTACGGAACGGCCCTGAACATCGACCCGCTCGCCCCGAGGTTCTTGGCGAGCGCGGCTCTGGACTTGGCTGTGGCCGGCTCGGCCTTCGCCCTGCGCCGGCGCTGGCCGGCCCTGTGGGCGGCCTGGCTCTGCTACCTCTTGCTCCTGGCCCCGGTGCTGGGCGCGGTCAAGTTCGGCCTGCAGCTCGTGGCCGACCGCTACTCCTACCTGCCCTGCCTGTCTGTGAGCCTCCTGGCCGCGGCCGGGCTCCTGGAACTGGCTCGCCGCAGACCGGGCCAAGGGCGTCCGCTGATCCTCTGCGGCACGGCCTTGGTCTCTTTGCTCTGGGGCCTGTGCGCCCAGCAGCTCTACTATTGGCGGGACTCGGAGACCCTCTACTTCCGCATACTCGACGTCGACCCCGGCCAAGCCATGGCCCGCAACAACCTGGGCTTGGTCTACGCAGGCCAGGGCCGCGGAGCGGATGCCGTGGAGCAGTTCCACTTGGCGCTCAAGCTGAGGCCGCGCTTCGCCGCCGCGCACAACAACCTGGGCTCCGCCATGCTCAAGCTGGGGCGCCTGCAGGAGGCCGAGGCCGAGTTCCGCGCGGCCATGGCCAGCGACCCGGGCCTGGCGGAGAGCTACAACAACATCGGCCTGCTCCTGGCTCATCGCAAGCGCTACGACGAGGCCCTGGCCATGTTCGACACCGCGCTGAGCCTCAACCCGGATTCCGGCCTGACCGCGCAGAACCGCGCGCTCTGCCTGCGCCAGAAGCAGGCCATGGCCCGCTGAGCTTCCCATGTCCGGTTTTCGCCTTCATTCCCCTTTCAAGCCCGCCGGAGACCAGCCCGCGGCCATCGCGGAACTGACGCGCCGTCTGCGCGAAGGCGCCCAGCACCAAGTGCTCCTAGGGGTGACCGGCTCAGGCAAGACCTTCACCGCCGCGCATGTGCTCGCCCAGCTGCAGCGCCCGGCCTTGGTGATCTCGCCCAACAAGGTCCTGGCCGCCCAGCTCTACGCGGAGTTCAAGGCGCTCTTCCCGGACAACGCGGTCGAGTTCTTCATCTCCTACTACGACTACTACCAGCCCGAGGCCTACGTCCCCTCCACGGACACTTACATCGAGAAGGACTCCGCCATCAACGACCGCATCGACCGCCTGCGCCTCAAATGCACCAGCTCGCTGCTCTCGCGCCGCGACGTGATCGTGGTGGCCTCAGTCTCCTGCATCTATAACATCGGCGCTCCCGAGAACTACCGCAACGCCTCCATCCCCCTGCAGGTCGGCTATCAGACCACGCGCGGCAAGCTAGCCGAGGACCTGGTCAAGATCCATTACGAGCGCAACGAGACCGAGTTCGTCCGCGGGCGATTCCGCATGAAGGGCGCCGTGGTGGATATCTTCCCAGCCTACATGGAGACGGCCCTGCGCGTGGAGCTGGGAGACCAGGGCGTAGCCGCCCTCACCGAGTTCGACCCGCTGACCGGAGACAAGCTGAAGTCCTTGCAGAGGGAGTGGGTCTACCCGGCCAAGCACTTCATCACGCCCGGCGAGCAGCTGGAGACGGCGCTGGCCTCCATAGAGGCCGAGCTCAAGGACCGGCTGGCGGTCTTCAAGGGCCAGGGCAAGCTGCTGGAGGCCCAGCGCCTGGAGCAGCGCACGCGCTACGACATGGAGATGCTCCAGCAGATGGGCTTCTGCCACGGCATCGAGAACTACTCCCGGCATCTCTCGGGCCGGCCGGCCGGGGAGCGGCCCTTCTGCCTGCTCGATTTCTTCCCCACGGACCACCTGTTCATCGTAGACGAGTCGCACGTGTCCATCCCGCAGATCAACGGGATGTACGAGGGGGACCGCTCGCGCAAGCAGACCTTGGTGGACTTCGGCTTCCGCCTGCCCTCGGCCTTGGACAACCGGCCTCTGAAGTTCTCGGAGTTCGAGGCCCTGGCCGGACAGCGGGTCTACGTCTCGGCCACGCCCGGGCCTTACGAGCTCAAGAAGACCAAGGGCGAAGTGGTGGAGCAGGTCATCCGTCCCACGGGCCTGGTGGACCCGGAAGTCATCGTGGTCCCGAGCGAGGGCCAGATCGACGACCTCATCGCGCGCATCAAAGGCCGGGTGGAGCGCAAGGAGCGGACCTTGGTCACGACGCTGACCAAGCGCACGGCCGAGGACCTGGCGCGTTTCCTCAGCGAGAAGGGCCTGCGCGTGCGCTACCTGCACAGCGACATCGACTCCCTGGAGCGCATCGAGATCCTGCGCGACCTGCGCGCGGGGAAGTTCGACGTGCTGGTGGGCATCAACCTGCTGCGCGAGGGCCTGGACCTGCCGGAAGTGTCTTTGGTGGCGATCCTGGGAGCGGACCACGAGGGCTTCCTGCGCTCGGAGACGACTTTGATCCAGATCTCGGGCCGGGCCGCGCGCAACGTGGGCAGTTCGGTGATCCTCTACGCGGACCAGCGCACCGGCTCCATGAAGCGGGCCATCGCGGAGATGGACCGGCGGCGCGCCCGGCAGCTGGAGCACAACGCCAAGCACCACATCACCCCGCGCACCATCGTCAAAGCGGTCTCGGACCTCGAGGAGTTCCAGACCACGGCCAAGCGGCAAGGGCTGGATCTGCTGCGCCGCACCGAGCGGCCGCTGTCGGCCAAGGAGATCCCGGACCTGGCGGCCGAGATCGAGTCGCGCATGCGCGAGGCGGCGGAGAACCTGGACTTCGAGTTGGCGACCATCCTGCGCGACGAGTGGCTGGAGCTGAGGGAGATGGCGGCCATGGGTCCCAAGCCGGCCATCAAAGGCGCCGTGCAGAAGCGGCGCTTCCGCTAGTCAGGAGTGGCGCGCTCGCTATCGCCGAAGAGGCTGCGCCGCCGCAGTGGTGAACGGCCGGTCCTTGGTGAGCGGCAGGCGCCCGGTCAGGGCCGCGGCCGCGGTCAGCAGCGTGGGCAGGCAGGTGATGACGGCCAGCGCTTGCACATGCTCCTCGTCCATGGGCAGCCCGCAGAAGATCACGATGATGCTGACCAGGGCGTATGCGAAGAGGGCGTAACAGACGGCGGCAACGCCCTTGCGGATGAGGTTGGCGGTCTGGATCTGGGAGCCGATGAGGGAATGGTAGGCGAAGGCGGCGCGCGTCGCCTGGACGGCGCAGACCGCCACCAACAAAGAGGGCGTCAGAGCGGCCATGTTCCGCATGCCGGCTTCGGGCGAGGTCATCATGACGATGAAGAAGGAGCCTGATGCTTCCCAGAACAGGGCTATGGCTGCGGCGCGGCTGCGGTAGCGTCCCAGGCCGTAGCCGAGGAAGATGTGGGCCATCCCGCTGAAGAGCCCTGGGAATCCAAGGCAGCCAAGGATGAATTCCAGGGCGCCGATGAAGTAGCAGATGCCGGATGTGAGAGTCAGGATGGTTGCGGCCTGCTCGACTGAGCGGGGCGATGAGAAGTAGTCCTCCCAGGAACTTTCCTTCATGCAGGGATTATAGAGAGGTATCCACGATATTGCAATGGCCGGCGGGGTATGGGTACAATACCGCGGCTGTCAGGCAGCTGCCAGGAGGGTCCAATAATGAAGAACTTCATCTGCGCCTCGGTCGCGCTGCTGTTGCAGGTTCCGGCCTCGGCGGCCGGCGCTGCCGGCTCGGCCAAGGCGGCGCGTCCGGCGTCGGATGCCGCCATTCTGCAGGAGGCTCGCAAGAATGTGGTGGCGGCCTTCGCCCGCATCGACTCCGCGCTCTCGCAGGCGGTGCCCAAGGTCTCCTCCGATCCCGCCGGGACGCTGGAAGGACTCTGCAAGACCCTCTCCGTCGCCAGCTGCGCGGTCATAGACAAGCAGGGGAAGATCACCGCGATGGCCCCGAAGGAGAACGAGCGCTTCGTGGGGATGGACATCTCGAAACAGGACCATGCGGCCAAGCTGCTCAAACACCACCAGCCGGTCATGGGGGACGTCTTCACCGCGCTTGAGGGTTATTCGGGCGTGGGCATCTACCACCCCCTCTTCTCGGACAAAGGGCAGTTCTCCGGCGGCGTCGGAGTGCTGGTCAAGCCGGAAGAGCTGCTGGCAGGCGCGCTGACCCCGCTGGAGGGGAAGGACGGGCCGCAGTTCTCGGTGATCGATACCTACGGGAGGCTGCTCTATGACTCCGACAAGTCGCAAGTCGGCAAGATGCTTTTCAGCGATCCCCTCTACAGCCCGCATGAGGATCTGCTGGCGTTGGGCAGGCGCATCGTCGCCCGCACCAAGGGCAAAGGCGAGTACAAGTTCTTCAGAAATGGCAGCAAGGAACTGGTGACCAAGTCAGCGCTCTGGGACACCGCAGGTCTTCATGGAGCGCGCTGGCGGCTGGTGCTGGTGCAGCCGAAATAGCCTGTAAGCCGATCCACGGCCAAGCGTCCGGTCGTTTTGCTACCATCTCGGGCGTCACGCAGGAGGACCATGTCCGATAACACCTTCATGCAGGTCACGCCCGAAGGGGCCCTGCGCCGCTGCTCCGGAGCCGCGGAGGCCCTGGCCGCACCGGGCGGCGGCTACGTCTGGCTCGACTACATCGACCCGTCGCGCGCCGACCTGGAGGCGCTGGTCTCCCCTCTGGGCATCCATCCCCTCTCGGTCGAGGACTGCCTGGACGAGCAGCAGATCCCCAAGATCGAGGACTTCCCCGGCAGCTCATTCCTGCTCCTCAACACCTTCACTTTGGAGGAACGGCAGGCCCGCATCGACGAGGTGGATTTTATCATCGGGCCCCGCTTTTTGGTCAGCGTGAGCGGGCACACGGGCCACAGCCCGCGCTTCACGGAGGCCCTGGAGAGATCGCTGCGCCTGGACTCGGGCAGCATCCGCCAGGGACCGGACTTCCTCCTACACGTGCTGCTCGACTTCGTGGTGGACGGCAAGGCCAAGGCCATCGACGCCGTGCAGTCCGAGATCGAGTCAGCGGAGGAGACGATCCTCAAGAACCTCTCCGGGTTCAGCCTCGCCGGACTGGCGCGCCAGCGCCGACAGCTCCTGGCCCTGCGCAAGAGCCTGTTCCACGAGCGGGAGGTCCTGGTCAAGATCTGCCGGCGCGACTCCCCGTTCATCAGCGAGAAGTCCATCTACCACTTCCGGGACGTCTACGACCACCTGACCAAGTTCTACGAAGAGGTGGAGGTCGGCCGGGAAATGATCATGAGCCTGATGGAGACCTATCTCTCCATGGTCAACAACCGCATGTCCGCGGTCGCCAACCGGACCAACGCCACGGTGCGCCGCCTCACCTTGATCACCACCATCTTCATGCCGCTGAGCCTTCTGGCGGGGATCGGGGGCATGTCGGAATGGAGCATGATGACCGGGCCCGAGAACTGGCGGCGCTCCTACCCTTTGCTGCTGGCCTTCATGGCGGCCGCGGGCGTGGCCACCTACTTCGTCCTGCTCTGGATGGAAGCCAAGAACCGCCGCTCCGACAAGCCCTGAGCCGATCCCGCTAGCGGGGGTCGGGCAGCTCGCGGACCTGGCAATTGGGAGCGCTCAGCTTGGCCGGGTCGGTGTCCCTGGCGAAGTCGAGCATGTGCTGGTTGAGCGTCTGGATGGAGTCGACGCCGTAGTCGGCCGGGTCAAGGCCCTTGAACATGACGCAGTAGCTGGTCTGGGGGCCGACCTCCATGGGGATCAAGGGGTTGGCCGGATCGTAATCGGGGATGTAGCGCGCCGATCCGGGGTCGACCAGGACCCAGCGGCCCTCGATCTTGGCCTCCACGAAGACGTGCCCCTCAAAACCTTTGACCTGCTGGCCCTTGCGCTGTGCCTCGGCCGCGGCCGCCATCCACTGCACGCCCGCGGTGTCGACCATGTTCGCCTGGTAGCCTGCCGAACGCAGGAGCGCCGCCAGCATCAGACCCCAGTCGTGGCAGCCCGTGAGCACGCGCGATTCGAGCAGTTCCTGGACCGTGCTCTTGCCCACGGTGGCTCCCCCGGCCGGCCGGGTCTGGAATGCCTGCCCGAGCCACCGGCAGAGCCGCGCCACGTCCTTGAGGCCGTCCTTTCCGGTCACGCCGGCTTCCGCCGCCGGCTGCCGGCCGACTTCGGATTGTCTGCCCTGAGGTTGGGTGGCAGTCTGCGTCCGGGATGTCGCCTGAGCCGCCGCCTGCTTGCCGAAGGACTTGGCGCCGTTGACGATCTGCGCGGCATCCTGGGAGCGCTGCCATTCGGAATCGTTGGGGGCGTCGCGCAACGCCTGTTGTTCGGCCGGCGATAGGCGCGGGCCGTTCTGACGCCGGCTCAGGACTTGCGCGCCCGCGGCGACGAGGACGGCGACAACGAGGACACCAGTGAGCTTCTTCAAGGGGCAACCTTCGCGCAACGGCTGGAAGGCCGGTACTAAGGAGTATAGCCCCGGCTCGCAGTCCTGTCAACGACCGGATGCGTCATTTCTTCTTCGCCAGGACCTTGATCTCGGCCGTGAAGGTCTCGGCCGGCTTCTGTTTCTCCCAGGGTCGCCGGTACACCAAGACCGCCTTGGTCTTCCCGGCCTTGACCCCTTTGATGCCCAAAACGCAGGTCCCCCCGACGCCCACCATCCCAGGCGCGGCCGGACTCTGCTGAAACTCCATCGGCCCGGTCGGGGCCGCGACCTTGCGGTTGATGCTCTTAAGCTCCCAATTGTAGCCCGTGGTCGGATTGCAGGCCAGCCGGATCGAGTAGACCTCCCCCACCATGAGCTCAGCTTTGTCCGGACGAGAGACCCCTCCCACCTTGCTCACCGCCTGTTCGGTCTGCCCGGCTTTGGGTCGGTCGCCGGCCCAGGCCGTCGCGGCCAGAGCCGTGGCCAACGCCACGAAGATCGCGCGCATCATGTTCGCCTCCTGATATTACGCCGCCGACACCCCAAGGGCCCAGCCCCCTTTGGGCCCATTGCTAAGACCTCCATGCGCCTTACGGACCTTCCGAATCAGGGACCATTCGATTAAACTCAATATGCGTGCCCACCGCCAATAGGAAAATACGCTCTCTTCGCGCCCTCTCGATTTCCGTCCTCTTGTGCCAGGCTCTTCCTGCGTTCGGCGCCGTGACGATCTCACTGGCGGTCCCGTCCGTCCAGGATGCCGCAGAAGCCGAGACCCGCATCACGGGGCTACTGAGCTCGCCCGAGAGGAAGACCGAACCTGGACTCGTACGTTATGAGGCCGCAAGCTGGTCCGCGCGCCTTGACCTCGGGAGCCGCGGCCGCACGCTCGCCGAGCTGAAGGCTCAATGGGGCGAGGCCCTGCAAATCCAGGAAAGCGCTCAGGCCGGCAGTCCCTCATATGGCGAGCCGACGTCATCCCGGCTGCCTGCGCGCTTCGGCCAATCCGCGTTGGCCCTCATCCCGGCTGCTCTGCTCGCCGGGCAGCAAGGGCAAGCCTACGACAACCGGCCTGCCGCAGGTTTGGTCCTGGTCAGGGGCGAGGTCAGCGCTGGGGTCCCCGTCCCACTCGTGGGCGCCCCGGCCATCGATAAGGAGCAGCGGGAGAAGGAGTTCGAAGACGTGGTCGTAGACCTTGTCGATGAGCTCTCAGCCAGAGACCCCGTCCTTTTCAACAAGATCCGCGCCGAAGAAGCCCGGATCCGTTCTCTGCCCTCGCGTGAGGCGCGAGTCGCCGCGGTCAACGAAGACTATCCTCTCCTGGAGCGGAGTCTCGACAAGTCCGCCGCGGAGGGCAAGCTCAGTCCCGCAGGCGCGGAGAAGTGGGCCGTGTTCCGCGCCCAAGCGAAGGAAGCCCTCGCCGACGGCACGCTCTTCGAAAAGGCCCTGTTCGCCGGCCGGGCCTTCGACGAGAGGGTCCAGCGCCTGCTGGACCAGGGCAAGACGGTGCTCGACCCGGACCGGAAGCTGCCCGAGAAGAGAGACGAGTACATGCGCCTCTCGCAGAGTATCCATGACCAGCTCGCCGTCCCGCGCAATTCAACGACCCTGACGACGCGCCAGATCGATGAGGTCTTCGGCATCGTCGGCAGGGAATTCGGCATCCGCCCCGATTTCCTCAAATATATGGCGAAGACCGAATCGGGTCTCAAGCAGACGGTCCCTTCGAACCCTGCGGCGGCGGGGATCATGCAGATCGAGAACGTCCACAAGGAGGCCTATTCGGGCAAGCGGAACGTCGCCAACGACACCATCACGAACATCGTCTATGGAGGGCTGCTCCGGGCGCAGACGGACAGGGAGATCGCGAGGCGCTTCTCGGAGGCCGGCCTGGCGCCGCCGAGCAACCCGAGGGTCGTCGAATTCATGGGCGATCTCGCCTACAACCGGGGCCCCGGGCTGCTCAAGTACATCGCGCAGTACGCGGCGCAGCAGAAGATCGATGTGAACAAGTTCGCCGAGTACGTCGCCGGCCCCGGAGGCTCCTACAAGATCATCGACGGGGGCAAGAGCATCACGGTCATCCCGGGTCCAGGGACGAACATCGACAAGACGGGGAAGAACTCCGTGCTGGCGCTGGCCTCAGAAGCCGTCGGCCGGGTCCAATTCAGCAAGAAGCTGGCCGAAGGCCTCGGCGACCGGAACGGCGACGGGCGGGTCGATCATCTCGATGTCTGGCTGACCCGCGGGATCAAATACCTCAGCGACCCCAAGCTGCAGGCTTAGGCCTTCTATCTCACGCGCTCCAGAGGCGCCGGGAAGCCGGCCAGGTGCGCCTTGCCGGAGATGAAGACGGCCATGCGCCGGTACTCGCGGCGCTTGCCCTGCTCGGTCTCGTAGTCGTGCCAGCGGCCGGCGAGCTCCGCGCTCGGGATGTAGCCGTAGCCCAGATGCGTCGAAGGGTCCATCAAGTAGAGGAAATCCCGGTCCATGCCCACCAGGACGACGTAATGGCCGTCCTCCCAGTTGTCGCTCCAATCGTCGGGGGTCGGGTCGTTCTCCGGCCAGGCCTCGATGTCCAGGATCACGGTCTCGCGGCGCTTGAGAGCCTCGGTCAAGTCATCCCAGGACAATCCCTCGCGCATCTCGGCCTTCAGCCCGAAATGCCGGGCTCCCGCGACGAGCCTCGCCGGATGGGTCCCTTCCTCGGGGGTGGTGGCCAGAAGAGGATAAAGGGAGGTCTCGCTGCCGTCATAAGCCCTCCAGTAGCGCAGGACGCCGAGCAGGGCAGCCGCCCCGCAGGAGTAGTTCGTGGCCTGCGCCGTAAGAGGCACTTGCAGGTAATCGGCGGGCAGACGCGGCTGGTAAGCACCCCCGGCCCAGGCCGGGGCAACGGACAGGAGCGCCAGAGCCAGATAAGGGATCATCAGAAGGCCTGCGCCGGGACCAGACCGGCCGCGGGCAGCGGGCCGGCAGCGACCAGCCGTTTCCTTCTTGGATCGACCGTCAGGTTCAAGCCTTCGAGGCTCCGGGCCCCGAGGAGCTGCAGGTCGCCGGGCCGGGCGAAGACGACCTCGTCGACGGTGAAGCGCTCGCCCACGTGAATGATGGCGAATCCGATGTCGCGGCTCACGGTGCGGCCGTTGGCAAGGACGAAACGGACATCTTTCTTCTCCGGGGCCACGCCGATCCCCCTAAGGACGCCTTCGGGTATCCAAGTATGCTCGCTGCCCGTGTCGACGAGCATCCGGCGCACTTCGGCGCTGTGCTCCCGGTACACATGGTCGGCCACCACGCAATCCACAAGGAAGGTCCCCATCTTCTTCCGCATGCCTCCATTATAGCGTCATAGCCCCCGGAGCGCCAGAGGCTTCCACTATATATACGATTTGACCCCCGCATTAGTTCCATCCGATTTTTTCCTGCGGACAGACGCCGGAGGCGGCGCGAAGGAGGCGAGTCCTAATAGCCCTTGGGCATGACCGGGCGCCAGCGGCCCCGGACCTTCCTGAGCTCCTTGAGGTTGCTCCGGATCCAGTCCGCCACGAGCTGGATCTGGTAGCAACCCGGCGCGGTCTCGATGAACACGTCCTCGATGCCCGAGTTGATGATCATGCGTTTGCAGATGCGGCAGGGCTCCGCGCCCTCGATCACATCGCCCGTGTCGGGAGACACCCCCACCAGGTACAGCGTCGCGCCGATCATGTCGAAGCGCGCCGCGTGGATGATGGCGTTCTGCTCCGCGTGCACGGCCCTGCACCACTCGTAGTGCTCGCCCTTGGGTACGCCCAGCTTGACGCGCACGCAGGACCCGACCTCGGTGCAGTTGGCGGTCCGGCGCGGAGCGCCCGCGTAGCCCGTGGACACGATCTGGTCGTTGTTGACGATGACCGCCCCGTAGTGCCGGCGCAGGCAGGTGCTGCGCCGCGCCACCTCCTTGGCGATGTTGAGGTAGTACTGCGGCTTGGAGATCCGACTCTTGGCTTTCATATCGACGCGTCCCTGACCATGCTACCATTTTTGATAAACTCCCTTTATGAAGGTGGAAACCCTCATCCGCGAGGCCCTGCGCGAAGACCTGGGCCGGCTCGGAGACGTGACCACCAAGCTCTTCGTCCCCGCCCGCACGCGCTGGCACGGCTCGGTGCGCGCCCGCCAAGCCGGAGTCATCTGCGGCACGCGCATCGCGGCCCAGGTCTTCCGCGCCTGCGACCCAGGCTGCAAGGTCCGGGTCCTGGTCCGGGACGGCGGAAGGGTGCGGCCCGGCCAGGCCGTGCTCGCGGTCTCCGGAGGCCGGGGCCTGCTCACCGCCGAGCGCACGGCCCTCAATTTCCTGCAGCGCCTCTCCGGAGTGGCCACCGCGACTTCCGCCTATGTTGCCGCGGTGCGCGGCACCAAAGCCGCGATACTCGACACCCGCAAGACCTTGCCCGGCTGGCGGGCGCTGGAAAAATACGCCGTGCGCTGCGGCGGCGGCCGCAACCACCGCATGGGCCTCTATGACGCGGTCATGGTCAAGGACAACCACTGGCTCAAGCCCGAAGCCTTCGGCGAGGCGGTGCGGCGCCTGCGCCGCCGCCACCCCAGCCTGCCCCTGATCATGGAGGCCGACGACCTAAGACAGGTCCGACGCGGCCTGGAGTTCGGCGCCGACGTCATCCTGCTCGACAACATGCCCCGGCCGCGCCTGCGCCGGGCCATCCGATTCATCCGCAAGACCTCGCCGAAGACGCTCATCGAGGTCTCGGGGGGAGTCGGCCTCAAGGGCCTGCGCCCCTTGGCCCGGCTGGGGCCGGACCGCATCTCGGTCGGCCGCATCACGCACAGCGCACCGGCCCTGGACCTGGGCCTGGACCTCGCTTAAGGAGACACCCGATGCCTACGGACCTGCCCGGGATCACCCAGTTGCTGCGCTTGAGCTCCACGGACTCCACCCAAGCCGTGGCCCGTTTCCTGGCCGAGCAAGGCGCCCCGGATCGGACGGTGGTCTGGGCCGACCGGCAGACCGCGGGCCGGGGACGCATGAAGCGGCGCTGGACCTCCCGCGCGGGCGGGCTCTATTTCTCCCTCATCCTGCGGCCGTCCTTCCCCCCCTCGCGCTTGGCGGACTTCAGCCTGGCCACGGCCGGGGCCGCGGCCGAGGCGCTCGCCGTCGCCGGGATATCCTGCGCGGTCAAGCCTCCCAACGATGTCATCGGCTCGCGGGGCAAGCGCTCCGGCAAGGTCTGCGGCATATTGGCCGAAGCTTCCGGCGGCTCGCGCAGCGTGGATTGGGTGGCCCTGGGCGTGGGCATCAACGTCAACAACTCCGTATCCGGGGTCAAAGGAGCCGCAAGCCTCAAGGGACTCACCGGCCGCGCCTGGGAGCCGGCCGAGGTCCTGCGCTCGTTCCTCAAAAGCTTTGCCGACGCCTATCGCGATTTCCGGTGAAGCGGAACCTATTTATCGTATAATACATCGAGAGATTCTTTTATGCCGACGGAGACAGCCATGACCGAGACCTTTCTGACCCGCGCCGGGTACGAGAAGCTGCGCCACGACATCGAGGACCTCAAGAAACGCAAGACCCAGCTCTCCCTCGACATCGCCGAGGCCCGGGAAAAGGGCGACCTCAGCGAGAACGCCGAATACCACAGCGCCAAGGACAAGCTCGGCGAGGTCATGAACCGCATCAACACTTTGCAGGACAAGCTCCAGGGCGCCAAGCTCATTGACGAGATCAAGGCTCCCAAGGACACCGTGGCCATCGGCCGCTCGGTCACCATCAAGGACGACGATGGCGACGAGTCCACCTACACCTTGGTCGGCACGGACGAGTCGGACCCGGACGCCGGGCGCATCTCCGTCTACTCCCCCTTGGCCCAGGGCCTGCTCCACAAGAAGGCCGGCGAGAAGGTCACCGTGGAGATGCCTGCCGGCTCCCGGCAGTTCCTCATCGTCAAGGTCGGGTCTCCCGCTTAGGGACCTTGTCCCTCGCCCAGGACCTCAAGGAGCGCTCCCGCAAGGAGGGAGCCACCGCGGTCGGCATAGCGCCGGCCCAGCCTCCGCCGCAAGCGCCCCTGCTCCAGGAAAGCCCCGGGGAAGCCCTGGCTTTTCTCAAGCGGGATGCCGCGGTCCGGCAGGACGTGCGGCGCTGGTATCCCGAGGCGAAGTCCGTGCTCGTCTGCGGCTTCGCGTACGCGGGACGGCCCGAAGAGGGCAAGCCCGGCACAGGCCGCATCGCCCGCTTCGCCGCCCACGAGGACTACCATCGCGTCCTGAAAGGCCGGATGGACTCCATCCTCTCCTGGCTGCGGCAGAACACGCCGGGAGCCGACGGCCGCATCTTCGTGGATTCCAGCCCGGTGCGGGAGCGGCTCTACGGGGCCGCCGCCGGCCTGGGCTGGATCGGGCGCAACCAGCTCCTCATCTCCGAGACCGCCGGCTCCTTCTTCCTCATCGCCGGGCTGGCCTTGAACCTGGAGCTGGAGACTGACCGGCCGGTGCCCGACCGCTGCGGCTCCTGCCGGCTCTGCCTCGGTGCCTGCCCGACCGGCGCCTTGGGGGACGGCCGATGCTTCGCGGCCGGACGCTGCATCGCCTATCTCACCATCGAGCATCGCGGCCCCATCCCCTTGGACATCCGCCCCGGCCTGGGCCGCTGGGTGGCGGGCTGCGACCTCTGCCAGGAGGCCTGCCCCTGGAACCAGAAGACGGCCCCGGACGGCGTGCTCGCGCCCGTCCTGCCCCCGGAACTGCCTCTGGCCGAACTGGCCGCGCTCGACGAAGCCGGCTTCCGGAAGCGTTTCGGCCGCACGCCGGTCGCGCGGCTCAAACGCCGGGGCCTGGTGCGCAACGCCCTTCTGTCCATGGGCAATTCCGGGGTCGCGGGCCTCAGGCCCGTCCTGGAACGCTTCCGGGCCGACTGCGACCCCGTGCTCCGGGAGCAGGCCCACTGGAGCCTGGCGCGTTTGCCCTCCTAGAGACTAATCTTATAAACTCATCTTCCCACTATGAGGAGCCTGTCCACGCTCAGGTCGCTCCTGCTTGCGGGCGTGGTCATGGCCCTGGCCTCGCTCAGCCTAGCTCAAGCACCGGACCCGGTCCCGGATCTGGAGCTGGTGCCGAGCCGCGAGATGCCCAAGACCCCGAAAGAGAGTGAGATTCCAGTAGGCCTGCGCTGGCTGCTGCACCCCCTCAAGCGCGGGATGATGCTGAACCTGCCGGTCGTGGACACCGACCCCAACCGCGGCGTGACCTACGGGGTCATGCCCATCTGGGTCATACGCGAGAAAGACGGCGAGCGCATCGAGCAGATCCACGCGCCATCCTTGGTCTACAATCACGATTTCGGCCTTGCGCCCACCTATCGCTACTACTACTATCCCCAGACGGACGCGGCTTTGGTGGTGCGCGGCGCCGTGGCCAAGTTCGAGCATGAGGTGCTGGTGCAGTACGATGACTCCAGCTTCAAGGACACGGAGATCGACCTCTCCTTGCGCGCGCAGTGGAACCGGGACGCCGGACAGCGTTACTTCGGCCGCGGCCCGAACTCATCCAAGAACAATGAGACCAACTACACGGAGGATTACATCCAGTACCTGGCCTCCGTGGGCGCGCCCTTCAGACCCCAGAGTCATTGGCGCGCGCATCTCTCCGACTGGTTCACGGCCGACAAGATATCGGACGGCCCCCTGCGGGGGCTGCCCGCCTTCAGCGCCACGTTCCCGAAGTCCTCGCAGGCGGCGTCAGGCCGCGAAGGCATACACGTGCTGCGTCTCGTGGTGGACTACGACACGCGCGACCAGGCCCTGACCACCAGCCGGGGAGCCTATCTGCAGACCTTCGCCGGATACTCGGTCAGGAATCTCGGCAGCGAGGAGGACTTCAGCCGCTACGGGTTCGACGCCCGCTACTTCTTCCCCTGGAACGAAGAGCACAAGACCGTCACCGCGGCGCAGGTCAGGTTCGAGCAGGTCATGGGCAACTCCCCGTTCTGGCTGCAGTCGCGCCTGGGAGGCAAGTACGCCCTGCGCGCTTACGGCGACGGCCGCTACACGGACCGGGGCCTGCTGGTGGGCAACGTGGAACAGCGGTTCACCTTCTACAAGGCCAAGATGGCCGACGTCTGGACCGAGTTCGAGCTCGCCCCCTTCGCCGGCCTGGGCACGGTGTTCAACAACCCCGAGCGCATGGCCGGCCGCTACGCGCGGCCCGTGGTGGGCACCGCGGTCCGCGCCGTGGCCCGGCCTCAGGTGGTAGGGTCCATAGACTTCGGCTACGGCCAAGAGGGCCTCGCCGTGTTCATGGACATCAACTACTCCTTCTGAATCAGGGGGCGGTTGAGGGGGTCCGTCTCGGCCTCGCGGCGCTCACGCTCGGCGCGGACCTGCTCCAGGACCTTCTGCAGATAGGCTGACCTCGGAGAATCGTCCCTCTCCGGCTTAAGGCGGTTGATGAGCTCCAGACCGCTCTCCGGCCCCACTGGACCGACCCCGCCCTCGTCCTGATCCACCACCCGGGTCGAGATGTAGTACCGGTAGTAGAGCCTGCCGCCCTTGCGGAAAGTGCTGGGCGAGGCGAACATCCCCGAGATGTACCCGCAAGTCCAGCGCTCGAGCTTCCCGAAGCGCAGACCGACCTCCTGCTCCGAACCCGCCGCGTAGCGCAGCAAAAGGACCGAGTCCACATCCAGTTTCGGCCCCTTCCCCCCTTTGGCCGGGATCTCGATCCTGCGGCAGGATCGGACCTGCCCCTGATTGCCGGGCAAGTCCCGGAAATCCGGTCCTCCCGGGATCCCCATGAAGGCGGCGGCGCCCTTGCGGTCACCCGCGGTCAAGCGCGCGCAGACCTCGTCGATGATGAACTGGCAGCGCACCAGATCGTCGAAGTCCCGGTACTTGAGGCCGTCCCGGGCCGGGACCGGCGCCGCCTGGAGGACGCAGGGGAGGGCCAATAAGAGCGTCGCGGACAGCAAAGCGTCCCGGCCGGTCACGAATACGCCGGAAGCTCAGGCCTCGGGCTTCGGGTTGTCGTCCACGAACTTCTTGATGTCCTCGATATGATCGACGATGAGCCGGGCTTTGCTCAGGCCGAACTGGAACGGGTACTTGTCCTCAGGGTTGCGCTTGAGGATGATCATCTTGTTTCCCTTGAACTCTCCGAACTCCACTATGGCCATGGTCGCGCCTCCGGTTTGAGCTATGAAGATTGTAGTGAAATATGGACGCTCGTGCGCAACAGGGGGCGTCCTAGCTCGGCGGCTGATCCGCGGGAGGCTCGCCCCGCACGCGCCGCAGGGCCCCGTGGAAGACCGCGCTGATCGCCAAGAAGAGCCCCAAGAGCGAAGCCAGCGGGATGAAGACCCCGGCGAAGAAGTGCAGACGGTCGAGCACGAAGAAAGCCCCGAATGCCAGCGCGGCCATCAGGCACAGGCCGGAGAGGCGCTCGAAGCCCGGCTGCGCCTCGAAAGGCGCCGCGTAGTTGGACGCGGCCAAGGCGGCGCCGGCGCTGACCAGCGGCAGGTAGTACACGACCACGTTGAGCGCCAGCAGGCTCTTGTGCAGGAAGAAGGCGGTGTAGAGGACCACGCACAGGATGGAGACGCCCTGCAGCACGGCCAGATGCGTGGGGAAGGTCGCGAACAAGGCCGCGGCCCGAGGCGAGATCCTCTTCAGGGCCGCGCCCAGGACCGCGGTGGCCGCGGGCAGGGCTGCGAGATAGGCCAGCAGCAGGCTGGGATGGCGCGCCAGGAAGGCCAGGCCGGAATCTATGCTGTACATGGCGCAGGAGACGCGGGCCCCGGTCAGCCGTACTTGTACTTCACGCCCATGCCCCCGATGGGCCAGTCGCAGATGATGTTGTCATAGGGGCAGAGCATGCGGCAGGCGCCGCATTCGATGCAGTTCTCGTAGTTGACCACGATCTTCTGATGCGCCGCCTCCCATTCGTAGACCTTGGCCGGACACACCGTGGCGCAGGGCTTGTCCTGGCACTTCGCCACGCACGGAGACTGCGGCGTGGCGTCGCGCAGGCTGATGTGGCTCTCCGGGGCCTTCTTCCACTCCAAGGTCCCGAGCTTGGCCTCGACCGTCATGTCCACCTTGAGCTCGGGCTTCATATCGCCACCTTGCGCAGAGGCCACAGGTCTTTGGCTATGCGCAGCAGGCCGTGCTCTCGGACGCGCTTGACCGCGGCCTTGAGGTGCTCCCGCTTGGGGACCCCGTCGGCGGCGAAGCGCAGATGCGCCAGGTCGCAAGCCAGCTTGGGATAGGCCCGCAGGAAATCGGGGACCGCGGCCACGGCCTCTTCGAGGTCCTTGATGTCCTCCATGTCGGAGAGCACGTAGCTGGCCTTGAGCTTGGCCGCGTAGGCCGCCAGCGTGGCGGCCGAGAAATCACCCTTCTTCTTGGCCTCCACCACGGTCTCCCCGGCCAGGCGGCCGGCGGTCATGGCCATGTTGGAGCCCTCGCGGTAAGGCGGGTTGGTCATCTGGGCCGCGTCGCCCGCGACCAGGAAGCCGTCCGCGTACAGAGGAGGCATGGACTTGAACCCCCCCTCGGGGATGAGGTGCGAGGAGTACTCCAGGGTCTTGCCGCCGGAGATGAGCTTCTTGATGTAGGGATGCTGCTTGACCAGCTCCAGATGGTCGGAAGGACGCAGGCCCTTGGCCTGGTAGTCGCTCAAGCGACAGCCCACCCCCAAGGAAACCGACTCCTTGTTGGTGTAGATGAAAGCGTAGCCCAGCATGCCCAGCGTGATGGAGCCGTAGATCTCCATGGCCGAGCCCTCTCCCGGGTTGAGTTGGAAGCGGTCTTCGATGACCTTGGAGTCGAGAGCGATGACTTCCTTGGCGCCCAGAGCCACTTCCACGGGCTTGAGCTCGTCGATGAAGCCCGCCTTCTGGGCGAGCAGGGAGTTGGCCCCGTCGCAGGCCAGCACGACCGAAGCTTCCAGCTCGTCTCCGTCCGAAGTCTTGATGCCCGCGATGCGGCCGTCCTTGCGGATGACCTCGTTGACCTTCACCCCGCAGAAGAGCTCGGCGCCGGCGGCCTCGGCCTGGGCCGCGAACCACTGGTCGAACTTGACCCGTATGATGGTGTAGCAGTTCGGCACTCCCTCGAGGAACTTGAGGGATTTGTAGCCGAAGGTGATCCAGGAGTCCTCGGTGGTGATGCAGGCCTTCTGCTCCAGCACGGGCCGCTCCACCGCCGCTTCGGGCTGCTTCCAGAAATCAGGCACCAGTTCGTGGAGCATGCGGGAGTAAAGGACCGCGCCCTGCACGTTCTTGGCGCCCGGGTACTCCCCGCGCTCCAGGAGCGCGACCTTGAGCCCGGCCCGGGCCATGGTCAGGGCGGCCGCGACGCCGGCCGGACCGGCGCCCACGACTATGGCGTCATATGAGGTGTCGGACACGAGGCGAGAGTCAGGCGTTGGGCCGCTGGTCCCGAGCCAGGGCCATCGCGATGGTCTCCAGGAGTTCCTCGGGCTTGAACGGCTTGGTCATGAATCCCGCCACCTGGGGGAACTTCCGGAACAAGGTCTTGGCCGGCTCCAAAGAAGTCAGCACGATGATGGGCATGTCCTTGGTCGCCGGCTCCTGCGCGAGCTTGACCTGCAGGGAATAGCCGTCGATGCCGGGCAGCATCACGTCGAGGATGAGCAGCTCGGGCTTGAACTGGATGATGGCGTCCCAGGCCTGGCGGCCGTTGTCGCAGGTGCGGACCTCGTAGCCCGCGCGCTCCAAAGTGAATTTGACGAGGCTGAGCATCTCGGGCTCATCGTCGACCGCCATGATCCTGTGGGCCATTTTCCCCTCGTTACCGGAAGACTGACGATATCAATTCAACCCGGGGCTGTCAAGCAGCGGCGGGGTCAACGCGGCGCCCCGGGCGCCGTCTCTTGGAAGAACTCCAGCGGCGTCTCCTCGCCCTGCTTGCGCAGCTGGTCGTAGAACCGTGGCATGGACCCGGTGGGGCGCAGCGCGAAGCCCATGCCGCCCGCGGTCTTGCGCGCCTCCACCAGGAACAGGTCCGACAGGGTGATGTTGTCCAATTCCATTCCCGTCAACTCGGTCACTTGGGTCACGCGGCGGGAACCGTCGGCGAGCCGGGCCATGACCACCACCAGGTCGAGGGCCAGCACGATGGTCGAGCGCACGGCGCGCAGCGGCAGCTCCAATCCGGCGGAAAGGACCAAGGTCTCCAGGCGCTGCAGGCCCTCGCGGGCCGAGTTGGCGTGCAAGGTGCACATGACGCCCTCGTGCCCCACGTTCATGGCCTGGAGCATGTCCATGGCCTCCGCGCTGCGCACCTCGCCGACGATGATGCGGTCGGGCCGCATGCGCAGGGTGTTGGTGACCAGGTCGCGCAGGGTGACGTCGGGCAGGCCCGCCGCGTCGCGCACCCGCGTGCGCAGGTACATCACATGAGGCTGAGGGAACATCAGCTCCGGAGTGTCCTCCAGGACGATGATGCGCTCCTCGTTCGGGATCAGCGCGCCGAGGGCGTTGAGGAGCGTGGTCTTGCCCGAGCTGGTGCCCCCGATGATGAGGATGTTGCGGTGATGCTTGACCGCGAACTTCAGGAAAGAGGCGCAGCCCAGCGTGATGGCGCCGCTGCGGGCGATCTCGCCGAGATGCGGCCGGCGGCTGGGCCGCTTGCGGATGGTGACGCAGAGTCCGCCGCGCACCAGCGGCGGGGCGATGACGTGCACGCGCGAGCCGTCCGTCGCCGACAGGTCCGCGTAGGGACGGGCCGGGCCGAAGCTCTCGGTGCGGCCCAGCACGGTCTTGAGGAACAGGTCGATGTCCGCGGGACCGACCTGAAAGGGCTGCTTCTCCAGATGCGTGCCCGCGTGTTCCAGGAACACCGAGCCGTCGTCGTTGACGATGACCTCGATGACCTCGGGGTCCGCGTAGGCCTTCAGGAGGCTCTGGGCGGCGTCGGACATATCTCAGCGCCCCGGGGCCGTCTGGACCACGGCCGCCCGGCAGAAGAGGCAGTGGCGGTCCATGCAGCTGGCGCAGAACAACGCCCCGCAGGAGGTGCAGCGGTAGCGCTTGGGCGCTTGGGCGATGCTCTTACGGCACTTCGCGCAGACTTCCTCGGCCATTGACCCTCCAGAAGCGGCTCATTCTATCATAAAATATCCGCCTATGCGCCGCGTGGAATTCGCCGCCCGCGTCTGGTCCAAGCTGCTGGCCTTCGATCGGGCCGAGGCGCTGCTGGCGCGCGGCGACCGGGTCCTGGCCGCGGTCTCCGGAGGGCCGGACTCCGTCTGCCTGGCCCATTTCCTGCGCACCCTGGGCCGCCGCAAGGGCTTCAGCGTGGCGCTGGCGCACGTCCACCACGGCCTGCGCGGCATCGCGGCGGACCGAGACGCGCGCTTCGTGAGCGAGTTGGGCCGGCGGTGGGATGTCCCCGCCTCCGTCACCAGCGTCCCGGTGCGCGCTCTAGCCAAGAAACGCGGACAAGGGATCGAGGATGCGGCGCGCAAGCTGCGCTATGAGGCTCTGGTCCGGGAAGCGCGGCGTCTGCGGTGCAATAAGATCGCCACCGGCCATCACCTCGACGACCAGGCCGAGACGGTGCTCCTGCACCTGCTGCGCGCCAGCCGCCTCGCGGCTTTGGCCGGGATATCGCCCAAGCGCGCGCTCTCAGGAAAAGTGTCGCTCATCCGGCCGCTGCTGCCTTTGCGGCGCGACGAAGTCCTGGCCTATCTGCGGATTCACGGCTTGAAATACAGGCATGACAGCACCAACCGCGACACGCAGTTCACCCGCAACTGGATCCGCCGGAAGGTCCTGCCTCTGCTGGAGAGCCGCAACCCGAGCATCCGGGAGCGCCTGGCCGCCTTCGCGGCCCAGGCCCGGGCCTTAAATGAGGGGAGATAGCAGGTCGTGGACCTTCAGCCCCGCGCGGGAGAGCAGGACCGGGCCATGGCCGCAGCCCAGGACCTCCAGGTCGAGGGCGCCCATCTTGCGGACCGACTCGCGGGCCGCCACCGGGTCCTGGCAGTGAGCGTCTCCGGGGATTGCGAGGCGGCGGCCGCGATTGTTGAGCGCGTCGCCGCAGAGCAGCGCCTTCTCTCCCGGCTGATATAGGCCGATCGAGCCTGCGGTGTGTCCGGGCAGGCGCAGGACCTGCCACTGAGGCAGATGCCTCAGGGCCTCTCCCTCGTCGATGGGGACCACGACCTCCAGCGGGCGGTAGGGATAGCGCAGGCCGATCAGGAAGCGCAGCAGGCGCATGCCCAGGTTGCGCGGCGGCTGGTCCTGGCCCTTGACCGAGGGGCTGTCGGCGGGGTGCGCGAAGACCTTGACCCGATGCCGTTCCAACAGGCCCCGGGCCCCGCCGGCATGGTCGAAATGGGAATGGCTCAGGACGATAGCCTCGATGTCCCTGATGGAGAAGCCGTTGCGCTCGATCTCCTCGATGAGCCCCGGCGCGGACGAAGGCTGCCCGGTGTCGAAAAGGGTCAGGCCGCGGGTCCCCTCGATGAGATAGCAGTTGGCCAGGGCCGATTCCAGCAGGTAGAGCCCTCGGCGGATGCGCTGCACTAGCGCTCCACGATGCGCAGCGTCTTGATCAGGACCGGCTTGAGCGGCCGGTTGGAGCTCTCCAGCTCGTTGCGCGGCACCTTGGAGATGGCCACGGCCACTCCGAGGCCGTCGGTGACCCGGCCGAAGAGGGTGTTGCGGCCGTCCAGGTCGGGCCCCGGGCCCACGGTGATGAAGAACTGGCTGCCGTTGGTGTCCGGTCCGAAGTTGGCCATGCCGACCAGGCCCGGACGGTCGTAACGAGCCTTGGGGTCGATCTCATCCTTGACCGTGCAGCCGATGTCCCCGTCGCCCCGGCCCGAAGGGTCTCCGGCCTGGATCATGAAGCCCGGGACCACGCGGTGGAACGGCACGCCGTCGTAGAGCGGCTCATAGCGCACCGCGCTGTTGCGCGGGTCGCGCCAGGCCTTCTTGCCCGTGGCCAGTCCGATGAAGTGCGCCACGGTCTTGGGCGCCTTGTCCTTGAGCAGCTCCACCGTTATGGTGCCCATAGAAGTCTCGATCACCGCGAAGGTTCCGGCGGCCTGGGGCCTCTTCTTGCAGCCCGACGGCCCGACGGCCAGCAGCACCGCCAGCAGCGCGATGCGCTTCATGGAGTCAGGAGGTCCTTGGGGAAGCCGATGTCGAGCACCTTGAGCTCGCCGACGAAGGGGCGCGCGTGCGCGGCGACCAGTCCCCGCTTGGGCAGGCCCAAAGTGAGGGTCAGGGCGGCCGTGACGCAAGCCGCGCTGGGACGGCCCGTATCCGGGTCGAGGCCCGAGGGCAGGTCTATGGCCACGACCGGCTTTTTGGACCCGGCGATGGCCTCGATGACTTGGCGCACGGCGCCTTCGGGCTCGCCGCTGGAGCCTGTGCCCAGCAGGCCGTCGAGGATGATGTCGGCGTCGGCCAGCCCGGGCTGGAGCGCGGCCTCGTCCTCGGCCGGGAAGACCGGGACCTTGGCGGCCAAAGCGCGGTCGAGGTTGGTCTGCACGGGTTCGGGGTAGCGGCCCCGCGGGGAGCATATGAAGGCCTGGACCTCGGCCCCCTTCCCATGGAGGATCCGGGCCGCGACCAGGCCGTCGCCGCCGTTGGCGCCCCGGCCGCAGCAGACCGCGACCCGGATGCCGCGCGAGGCGAGGAAGGCCGCGGTCTCCCGGGCCACGGCGCGGCCCGCGTTCTCCATGAGGTCGATGACTTTGAGGCCGCGCTGCTCCGTGGCGATGCGGTCGATCTCGCGCATGCGCTCGGCGGTGACCACGGGCAGGCCCTGGTAGGTGGCGGGGAGGAGTTCCTCGGACATCAATCCAAACCCTTCAAGATCTGCATCACCACGCTGGCCATGGCCAGCGCGAAGGCCAGGCCCGAGGCCATGACCGTGGCCAGGTATGGCAGCGCCAAGGTGATCCAGGCGCGGCCCTGGCTCAACTGGTAGGTATCCTGAAGGCTGCGCGCCTTCAGGCCCAGGTTGTAGAGCCCTACGAATAGGAACGCGGCGGTCAAAGGCCAATGCGCGTGCGGGAGGAAGGCCATGAAGAGCAGGGCCACAGGAATGGCCAGGGCCCAGATCAGGTTGGCCATCCCGAAGAGCACGAAGAGCTCCCCTCCGCTGCCTGGCCGGCCCTCGAAATCCGCGATAAGGTGGAGGACAGCGACCAAAGCCAAGCCCGAGCCGAGCTCCCAAAGGAGGAACAGGGCGAGGATGAACCAGTTGAAAGGCAGCGGGGAGAGGCGGCCGGAAACGCTCATGGCCACGAAGAAGCTCAGCGCGCCCAGCATGAAGCACAGCACGCCCAAAGCCAGAGGACGCCGGACCTTCACGACCGCCGCGGCCTTGAGGTGGTCCTCGAAGAAGTCGAAGACGAGTTCCACGCTAGATCACCAGCCCGTCCAGCGGTATTCCAGGCCCAAGCGGTCCGAGGGCTTGAGGCTGTCGAGGAGGGCCGTCCGGCCTTCCAGGACCCCGTGAAACCGCGAATCGAGCATCTCGAAGATGTCGCTGAAGTGGTCCGCCTCGTGCCGGATGCGGGGCTTGCCCTTCATCCCCGCCAACTGGGCCGCCCAGGCCACCGCGTCGTCGGAATCGCCCAGCCTATCGACGAGCGGGGGGTCGGTATGGAGGGCCTGCTGGCCGGTGTATATGAGGCCCTCGGCCAAAAGCTTGACCTTTTCGACCGGGGCTTTGCGTCCCTCGGCTACGGCGCTCAAGAACTGCCCGTAGGCGTCGTCGATCATGGCCTGCAGCAGCTTGCGCTCCTCAGACGTCATGGCGCGGGCGGGCGAGCCGATGTCCTTGAACTTGCCGGACTTGATGGCTTCCATCTTGTAGCCGACCTTGCCGAAGAGGCCCTCCAGGTTGCTCACCGAGAAGATCACGCCGATGGAGCCGGTCAATGTCCCGGGATGAGCCACGATCTTATCGCAAGCCGAGGCGATGTAATAGCCGCCGGAGGCGGAGATGTCGCCGAAAAGGGCCACGAAGGGGATCTTCTTTTCCCTACGGATACGCATGATCTGGCTGTGGATCTCCTGCACCGCGCCCACGCTGCCGCCCGGCGAGTTGATGTCCAGGACGATGGCCTTGACGCCCTTGGTCTCGGACATGGCCTTGATGTGGCGCACCCACTGCTCTGCGCCTTTCTCCCAAGGACGGCCGCTCTGGGAGTTGGAGATGGGACCATGGATGGTCACCCAGCCCACGGTGTCGCGATCCTTGGCCAAGGAAAGGATGCTCTGGGCCTGCTCCCTCCCGTTGCCGGACCCGCCCGTGCCGGGAGAGCGCAGGATGAGCACGCAGGCCGCGGCCAAGGACGCCGCATAGAGGCCGACCACCGCGTACATGAGCCGCCGTTTGATGCGGCGCCCCCCCGCCGTATGGGACTGGGTGTCGGGAGGCGGTCCCGGAAGGGGTTCAGGGCTGACGGGCATCTGGTCCATGTTCACCTCATTGGCCGATATCGCAAAGAATCACGGAACGCCGAGGGCCGGCGCGGGCCGGCCCTTGGGAAAGACTCCACAAATGGTGGAGGTGGCGAGATTCGCACTCGCGTCCAAACGACGACCAGCAAGATCACTACAGGCTTAGTCCGCCTTGAGCTTCATCCGGGCAAAACCGGCGGGCTGGTACGCCCGGACTAGCCCCGTTCTGGTCTCGATGCCCCCTCCGACGGTGCCAGCGGGAGGACCTCCAGCCTGCTGATGACGCCGGCTACCCCCTAGCAGGTGTCGGGGACCGACGTGTGCTCACTGCTTGTTAGGCAGTGGCCCAGGCCAACTGTGAGTTGGCATTTGTTGTTTAGCCGGATTTTATCCTGGTTCCAGCCACCCAGGGCCTGCGACCGTTGCGGGAACGCCGCCTGTCGAAGCTATTCACCCCCGTATATAGAGAGTATACCAGACGGCCGGGCGCGGCTCAAGCCCGCTGGACCGCGGGCAGGGCTTCCAGAGCCGAGAGGAACTCCCCGGCCGAATGGAAGCGCTGGTCCGGGTCCGCCTGGAAGGCGCGCGCGAACACCAGGTCGATGCCCTGGGGCAGGCCGTTGACTTCCTTGGAGATCGGGCTGTAGGACATGTTGACCTTGTTCATGAGCATCCCGGCTCCGGTGCCGGCGAAGGTGGCCCGGCCGCAGAGCATCTCGTAGACGCAGATGGCCAGGGAATAGACGTCGGCCTCCTTGCGCACCACGCCCTGCTCCTGCTCCGGGGCCATGTAGGGCGGCGTGCCCACCACGGTGTTGGTCATGGAAACGCGGGTGGCGGCGTCCTTGGCCATGCGCGCGATGCCGAAATCCATGACCTTGACGAAGCCTTCCTTGTTGAGCATCACATTCGAGGGCTTGAGGTCCCGATGGATGATGCCGCGGCCATGGGCGTAGTCCAGGGCCGTGACCATCCCGCGGGTGATGCCCAGGGCCTCCTGGAACCCCAACGCGCCCCGGTGCGTGATCATGTCGTAGACGGTCTGGCCGTTGACGAACTCGAAGACCAGGAAGAGCTCGTCGCCCTCCTCGAGAACGGCGTAGATGTCCACGATATTGGGGTGGTGCAGGGCGGCCACGGTCTTGGCCTCGTTGACGAAGCGCAGGCGCTCGCGGCGGTCCAGGCGCAGCTCGTCGCGCATCTTCTTGACCGCGACCTGACGGTTGAGGGTCACATCCGTGCCTTCGAAGACCAGGCCCATGCCGCCCGCGCCGATCTGGCGCAGGATCTTGAACTGGCCGCGCAGCAGTTCGCCCTCCGGCACGCCGAGTGAGCCCGGCGCCCCGGGAGTGGGGCCGCCCGCGGCTGCGGGCGCATCCGCCGCGGCGGTCCTGAATCTCTTGGTCAAGGGCCCGGCCACGGACTGCAGCAAGCCCAAAGCCACGAGTATGCCGCCCAGGACCGCGGCGATGGCCAGCACGCCGTAGCGCCGCGTGCGGCTGGGACGGTTCGAACCCTCCGGGCCGAAAGGCTGAGCTGAGCCGCCCGCCGCCTCGCCCGGGAACAGGAAAAGGATATCGCTGCCCACGGGCCGGTTCCGGGCATCCTGGAGGCTGGCCTGATAGCTCCCTTTCCTCGCCGCGGCCTGCCCCAGCAGGTCCAGCATCTGGTCCCGATGTCCAAGGCCGCCCAGAGCGTAGGCGGCGTTGGCCATGGCGTCGGCGCTGCCCGGGTCGATCTCCAGAGCCGTCCTGGCGGCGGCCAGGGCCGCGTTGTAATCCTTCTGGCGGTTCTTGTCGAAGGCCTTGATCACGAGCAAGGACGCGTCGCGCGGGGACAGCTTGAGTCCGGCCTCGACATCGCGCAGGGAGGCCTCGTACATCCCCTGACGGGAGTAGGCCATGGCCCGCAGGCGGTAGGCGTCCAGGTTGTGGGGGTCGGCGGCCAAGGCGCGGTTGAGATGGGAGATGGCGGCCTGAAAGTCGTTGAGGCGCAAGGCGTTCTGGGCCGACTGCAGGGCGTTGTCCGCCGAGGGATTCTTGTCCGACATCAGGACAGCCGGCCGCGCCGGCCCGCCGGTCCAGCCGCCGCCGAGTCCCCCGGACGGGCTGAGCGCCGCCCCGGCTTGCGCCAGCTGACCCGCCGGGTTGTCTTTCGGCGAGTCGGCGCGGCCTTCGGTCAGCTTGAATACGGCCAGAGCCGCTTGGTCGGTGGGGTCGAGCTGGAGGGCCCGGCGCGCGTCCGCGTTGGCGGCCTGCATCTGCCCCTCCCCGTACAGGATGTTGGAACGCATGTTGAGCGCGGCGACGTTGTTCGGGTCAGCCGCCAGCGCTTGCTCGAGGGCGGGCAGGCAGTTGGGGCCGTTGCAGTCGGGCGGGATGACGGGAGGGTTCGGCTTCGGCGGCCAGGGCGAGGGCGGGTTCGGAGAAGGGGGAGTCGCGGGGTTCAACTCCCGCGCCAACGTCGCCACCTCGGTCTTCAACAGCTTCTGCATACCCTGATCATTCGCGAAATCACCCTGACCTACAGTGGCCTCAAGCTTAGCCTGTGTGGTTTTGATATCTGCGGGATCGTTATCGATGATGGCTCGGCCCATCTGCACGGCTGCTCTGGCATAACTTGCGAAGTCGTCGACATAGCTTTGGGGAATGTTGGACGTGCCGTGTGAATAAGGGCCCAACACGTTGTTGTCCATGCTGTCCAGGACTTTGGGCTTTATTCTCCCCATCTGTTCTTGGAACTGGTGCATCTTATCGGCATTCCACGCTCCTTGGCCGTGGTCCCCATCATGATGCGGTCCAGAGTCCCCAGGCTGATGATCCCCCTCTCCGGGGCCCTCCTTCTGCATCTGGATGAAACGCCTCTCCTGCTCTATGGCTTTCTCGATCTGCTTGCGCGCCTCCTTGCTGGTCAGCATGGGGCCGTCGGCAAACACCGGGGGGCTGGAGATGAATCCTGAGACGATTGCGATGATCAGGAAAGGGGTGGTCTTCATACCTAAGAGTTTATGCAGGCTGCCGGAGTTTGTCAACCCACGGAACTGAAATTAACGGTCTTTTAACCCTGCAGCCCTTGCAGCGCGGCGCCGAATTCCTCCGGCGTGTGGTAGCGCTGCTCCGGATCCGGAGCCAGCGCCTTGGCCACGACCTCGTCGACGCCGGCCGGCAGGCCGGAGACGACCTGGCTCAAGGGGATGTGCTTGCCGTTCACCTTGTTGAGCAGCATGCCGGCGCCCTGGCCGGCGAAAGGCAGCCTGTTGCTGAGCATCTCGTAGAAGCATACCCCGAGGGCGAAGACATCCGATTCCCGGCGCACGCTCCCCTGCTC
>JAPLKL010000042.1 GCA_026388095.1 Elusimicrobiota bacterium
GGCCGGCAAACACGAGGTCCGCCCCAGATGCATTTCCGCCGGCCTTCGGCCGTCGGTTCCGCGCGACTCTGCGAGTCGCGCGGCCGGTTTATGAACCCAAGCCCATGCGGCCGGGACTTTTTACGAGAGGCTCAATACTTAATTCGAAAGATAAGTATTGTGTCCCCGAATTCCCCCGCTACTGCCGGGCCAGCTCGCGCAGCTCGCTCTTAAAGCCCTGCTCGAAGCGCTCCACGTCGGCGATGACCCGGTTGACGGCCGTGAAGGTCCCGTTCTCCAGATGCTGCACCGCTGTGAAGTGGAGCGTCTCGGCCGTGATCGGCTCCGAGGCGGCGAAGTCCGCCGCGAAGAGCTTGCTCTCGAGCTCGCGGGCCAGCTCGCCGCCCGTGAACTCCATGGAGATCTCGTCCTGGGCCTCCTCGAGCATGGGCATCATGTTGGCCGAGCCCACGCTGGCCCAGGCCCCGTCCACGGACAGGGCCTTGGTGTGGGACATGCCGGGCCGCTCGTAGACCTTGACCCCGGCGGCCAGCAGCCGCGCGTAGTGGTGCCGGGCGCCGGCCTGCGCGGAGAGGTGGACGTTGTTCTTGGAGAAGACCACGCGCACGTCCACGCCCCGGGCCGCGGCGCGCTCCAGGGCGGCGAAGACCCTGGAGTCCGTGAAGAAGGCGTTCTCCACGTAGACGTGGCCGCGGGCCGAGTCGATCCGTGCGATGTTGGTGTCGCGGATGCCGTGGCTCTCGCCCCGGCTCGGGTCGGTGAGGTTGAGCCGCGCCACGGTCCCGGTCCAGCCCTCGCCGCTGGCGGCCGGCGGCGAGGCCGGGCCGGGCCTGCCGTCCGACTCTTCCCAGCTGCCCGCGAAGGCCTGCTCCAGCAAGGAGACGATCTCCGGCCCCTCGACCACGATGCCAACGTCGTGCCAGCCGTACTGGGTGTCCCCGGGTTGATAGCCGGTGATGATGCCCTTGCGGCCGTCCGCGGCCACCAGCTTGCGATGGTCCCTCTGGATGGGACCGTTGCCGTGGCGGAAGCGGTTGGAGGGCAGGACCTGGACCCCGGCGGCGCGCATCGCGTCGATCATCCCGGGACCGTACGGGTCTGCGGGGGCGGAGCGGTTGGAGCTGGTGTGATAATAGAGGCTGTCGATGAGGACTCGGACCGCGACGCCGCGTTGGGCCGCTTCGCCGAGCGCCTGCGCGACCTTCCAGCCCTGCTCGTCCCCGTAGAAGGACAGGAACTCGACGCTCAGGCTGCTGCGGGCCTCCCGGGCCAGCCCGATGAGCTGGTCCTGGAGCTGCGGGCCGTCGATGAACACCTCGGCCGAGCGCAGCGGCACATAGGGGGTGGCCCCGGCCAGCAGCGCCCCTGAAGCCCAAGCCCCTGAGAGCCCGGCGGCCAAGAGCCCGGCCCAGACGGCGCACAGCCTGGTCACGGAACCCGTCTTCTGATTGGCGGACATGATGAGCCTCCTGTTCAGCGAGCCTGGGACGCTTCGGGCCGGTAGTACTGCTCCCGTATCCCGGGAAGCCAGCCTTGCATCTTCTCGATCCTGCGGGCCGTGATGGGATGGACCTGGAGGTGCTTCTCGATCCTGCCCATCAAGCCTGGCGGCACGGGACGGGAGGTCTCCTGGAGCAGCCGGCTCCAGAACTCGACCCCCCGGGCCGGGTCATAGCCGGCCTTGGCCATCAAGACCAGGCCGATGCGGTCCGCCTCCTCCTCCTGCAGCCTGCTAAAGCCCGCCAGCAGCGCGCTCTTGCCCTGACCGGTGCCGATGCCGTAGATGGACTGGGCCACGGTGACGATGCGCGCCGCGTTGATAGCGGCCGGGACCACGGCCGGGATGACCACGGCCAGCGCGGGGGGGACGACCGCTCCGGCCGCGCTGAGCCCGCTTTCGACGAGGATCAGCTCGGTGATGCGCTCGCCCAGGTGGCGGGCGACGGCATGGGCCATCTCATGGCCCAGGATGGCGGCCAGGCCGTCGTCGCCTTCGCTGATGGTGAGCATCCCGGAGAGGATCCCGACCTTGCCGCCGGGCAGGGCGAAGGCCTGGTCCTGGTCTCCGGCCACGCCGTAGGCGCTGGTCGGACCCACATCGACGAGCTGGACCTCCCAGGTCCAATCCGGCCGGCCGGCGGCCGCGATCATCCGGGCGCTCACGCGCTGGACCATGGCCAGGCGGTCGGGGTCCTGCGAGAGCTTGGAGCCGGAGAGGAGGCGCTGATAGAGGAGACGGCCGATGTCCTCTTCCCATTTCTCCCTGAGCAGGAGGGGGCGATGGCGGCCGGTATAGGGCGCGCCCAAAGTGTGCTGATGCCACCACTGCTCGAGCTCCCGGCGCCGCTGGCCTTCGGCATGGGCTCCGGCCAGGGCGGTCCGGATCCTGGCGCCGAAGTCGGCCTCTCCCAGCGCCCGGGCGGCTTCCAGCGGCTGGGCCCGGAGCCCGGGCAGGGCCGCGGCCAGCAGGCAGGCCGCCAGCAGACCGGCGTTCCTTCTTCTCGACTCTCTCATCCTTGCCTCCATGCGGCTGATCCGGACAACAAAAAACGGGCTCCGCGGGATCAGGACGATATCCTGATTCCGCAAAGCCCGTGGGTTCATCCCGATATGGCGGGATCGCGTTTCACCCCGGGGCCGATCCCCCAGGTTACACGGTGCTGCCTGTCAAACTGCTGCCGACAGGGTCACGCCAAAGAACTGTCATGAGTGTAGCCCAAGGCCCTGAACAGGCCAAGGGCCGTCGGGCCCAGCCTGTCCTAGGTCTTTGGGCCCAGACCAGGCGCAAGAGCGCCGCCCAGCATGACCCGCGCGTTGTGGACGCAGTGGGGACAAGGCAGCATGAAGGCGGGAAACCGTCTGGTCCCGTACTGGTTGCGCTGCGGGTCGCCCCGCCAGAGCATGGCCCATTGCGAGACCTCGTCGCGCAGCGCGGGATGCTCCCGCAGGACCGCCAAGAGTTTCTTTTCCGCGCAGAATCTGTTGTCCGCGGAGCGCGCCTCGGAATCCGGCACGCGCTCCAGGCCTTCGGGGAGCGGGGTATCGGCCGGCAGGACTCGGAAGCGGCGCCCGCCTGCGGCATTGAGCCGCGCCTCCAGGCTGGCCTCAGCGCCCCCGATCACGGCCCGCAGCGTCTCGGGCACGCCGGAGAAGGCCACATACACGGTCCCATCCTTCATGACGAGAACTCCGATTATGCGCGCCACGCCCTCGAATTCGGGCTTGGTGATGTGGGGGATCTCCGCCTGGAGGGCGTCGCGGACCGCGAGCGCGGCTTGCCGCGCCGCAAGGCCGAACCGGAACGGGAAGGCCTTGCCGCCGCCGGAGCGGTGCAGGCGGGAGCTCCACTCCAGGCTCGCGGCGAATGCCTCGGCGGAAGAGAAGTCGAGCTTCTCGCCTGCAGGCAGGCTGGCATCATAGCGCGCCAACAGCTCTCGAGCGGCCTGGAGCACGCGGTCTTGCGCGGGGTCGGAGGCAGCCTGCTCCCGGACCGATCGGGCGGCCTCGGCAGGGCTCAGGCCCGGCTGATCGCGGAGCAGTCCGGCGTGCAGCCGTTCGCGCGCGGCCCGGAGTTCTTGGAATCCAGACTGGATATCCCGGCGCAGGTCCGCCAGAGGCCCCGGGGTTTCAAGAAGCTCTCGCGGGACCATGGCTTCGAGCTTGGCGAGTTGCCCGCGGAAATCAGAGGCCAGGATGATGTCTGAGGCGATCCCCGGGCTCGCTCTCCGCGGCGCGCCGACCGCGACGGCCTCCCGGCGTGGAGTCCCGTCGAAGAGCGCGGCGCCGGCGTCGGCCGCGTGCTCAAGGACCTTGTCCTCATCCGCCTTGCCGGCACCGGGCTTTTGAACACTGTCCTGGCCTGAAAAGTCCGCCTCGGTCAGGCCTGGAGTGAGTTCCGGCGCGCCGGCCGGCCCCGGCTTGGCCAAGACCTGCGCTTCGGCCGGCGGAGCGGACAAGACCGGGACCAAGCTCGGCGGCAAGACCGGGACATCCGTTTGCGCCGCCGCAGGCGTCAGCGGCTTGGGCGTCTGGGGCAAGGGCGAAGGGGTCGCCAGCGTCGGAGCCAGAAGTCCCGGCGACTTCAGGTCCAGCGAGCCGATGGTCGTTGCCGAGCCGGAGACGTTGCTTCCGGCGCCGAGGCCCGGCGCCCCGACCGGATTCTGGAGGACCGGCACTTCGGCCACTTTCGGCCCGGCATAGGCCGGGCCGACGAGCCAGAGCGCGGCCCCGGCCAGCAGGCACGATCGCAAAGACATGATGGCGCGGCGCATCTTCGCTAGTATAACAGGAGACGCTGTATTCTGCTACTGCCGGCCCGCCATCTTGACGGGGGGCGGGTTCCCTGCTGCACTTGTTAGGAATACTCAACAACTGTAAGGTGTGAATAAGAACAGCGTCTCTGAATCGTCAGTGCTTGTCCGCGGAAATCTCTGTCACGGAGACGGAAGGCCGGGGCGCGGAGAAGCTCGCTCGGCGGTTCCTGGAGTGGGCGCAGTCGCGCTTGGCTTGATGCCAGTCGACGTTCCCCCGGCTGATGAGTTCCACTCCGCCTAGCCGCGGCTCTGCCTCGACGTCTCTCTCCTGAAGTGACCCACCCGGTACTGACGCACACTCCGGCGGCGTTTTGGCATTATAGCTCGAATCTCGGCCTTTGCCAGGCCCCCGCGGGGGCCTGGTCGGGGAAGTCGCTTACGATAAGGCCCATTCTGTTTGGAAACCAGCTTATTAGGACTACAATCCTGGGATTGCCTTAGGCCGGGTTGCTTGACTTTCGAGCACAGGTCAGGCTACTCTTGTCCATATGATTAGTATCGGACCTTTTATTCTCGCTTTGCTAGGTGCGGCTGCTCCCGCTCATGCCCGCGACAATGCCGGGATTCGAAGCCTTGAAAAGGCGCTCAAGAATCCGGTTGCGACCTTGGTCGGGAAACTTCACGGCAAGGTCTGCGTCATGGACTTCTCCGATCTTGCGCAGAAAGGCTACACATCGGAGTTCGGGCAAAAGGTCGCGGATTTGCTCTCCAATCATCTCGTCAACAGGAACAGGGGCGGCTACATGGTGATGGAGCGTCGTGAATTGGTCAAGATCACCCATGATTCCATCCTGATGATCGGCGACGATGAGGCGGCGATATCAGACCTGCAGAAGCAGGGCGGCATGGATGTGCTGGTCTCCGGCACCTACAGCGTGGCCGAGCCGGAGGTTTCCATCGACATCAAGGCCGTGGACGCTCACGGCGGCGGCCTGCTCGCTTCGGGAACGGCACGATTCAAGGTGGCCGAAGGCCTTAAGAGCATGCTGTCGCACCGCTTCAGGGAGTTGGGACCCGCCGAGCCGGAGGGGGCGCCTCCCGGCGCTGGAGGCCAGTCGGCGGCAATCCGGGAAACTGCCCCCAAACCGGCTCAGGATGCGACTGATGCGCATCCTGGCGTGGATGTCCTGGAACTGGAAACCGGGGTATTCTACGAGGGCGGAGATGGGAAACTCTACCCCCTGCGTGAGGGGATGGTGCTCAACGCCAAGGACAACTACGCCATCTACCTCAAGCCGCGCCAGCCCTGCTACGTCTATGTCTATCAGGTGGATTCCACAAGGAAGGCCTTCCGGCTCTTCCCCAACCCGGAATACTCCTCCGCATCCGGGCCTCTCGTGGAAGGCAAGGAGTACTGGATTCCGGAGGGGCGCGATTATCTGTATCTTGACGAAACCCGCGGCATCGAGGACCTCTACGTCTTCGCCACGCGCGCGCCAGCCCCGGCGCTCGAGGGCATCAAGGAAGCCAACAACGACTCCATCAAAGGAGTCATCCGCACCATGGGGGTGGCCGGCAGAAGGGGTGGCGAAGCGCCGGTCCGCACACGCGGCGCCCGCGGGGAGTCCATGGATCTTGTCACTCGCAAGCTCGCCGCCCAGGGCGACTTCTTCTACAAGGTCTCCTTCGTCCATCAGTAGCGCCATGACCTGCCTGCTCGCGCTCGTCCTCGCAATGCCGGCGATCGCAGCAGAGCCAGCCGCTGATATCAGCTGTGCCGAGGCGCGTGCTCATGAGCGGGACTATTACGCCGCTCTCCCCGGCATTGTAGGGAAATTTGAAGAGGCCCAGAAGCGCGGCGACCAGAGGGCCCTTATGGCTTTGGGCCGCGAGGCGGGCGACCTTGGATGGCTCCTGCATGATGAGACCAAGTACGCCTATGAAAACTACGGCGCGGCTCGTCTGGCGGCTCACGCGCTGGGAGATCGTAGGACCGAAGCCGACGTGGTGGGCAACATGGCCCGGATCGAGGTCCTGCGGGGCAACTTCGAAGCGGCTGCGCAACTCTACGAAGATTCCGCGGCTTTCGCATCCGATGCCATGGGCCGCGCGCGCTTCCTGCGATCCGGCGCCGACCTGAAGAAAGCCGCCGATCGCATGCGTGAGGGCGATTATCGTGGCGTCATCGCTGCGCTCATGCCGAGCCTGGACGAGGCCCGGCGGAACGGCGCCCATAGGGACATCCAGGTCTATAGCCGCAAGATCGGGGAGGTCTACTGGCTGCTGCTCGACGACCCGGCGAAGGCCTATGAGCTTTACACGGAGGCGCGCGGCGCGGCTCACGCCTGCGGCGGCGGTAGGACCGAGGCCGAGATCATACGCAACCTCGCGTTGCTGTCGGTCTTCTTTGGCCGATATGCCAAGGCCGCGCGGCTCTATGAGGATGCCACAGCCCCTCTGGTTCTGGATGCCTGGGGCCACCGCACCATCATGGACATGCCGGGCCAGCGTTACCAGAGGTTGAGCGGGATGCTCAGGCAACGCCTTAGCGCAACGGCGGGTGAGAGCCGCGGTCCGCGGCACGGCGCCGCCCTCAACGACGAGGCGAAGGCTGCCCTCAAGACGGCCGAGGAGCGCATGCGCACGCAGGACTTTCGCGGCGCGGTGGCCGTCCTGGTGCCAGCCCTGGAGGACGCCCGGAAGACCCGCGACCGGGCGAGCGTGGAGATTCTCTCCCGCAGAATCGGCGACCTGTATTGGGAGCCGGTACCCGAAAAGGCTCTTGAGTTCTATGACGAGGCCGGCGCCGCAGCTCACGCACTCGGTGACCGCAAGACCGCACTTGAGATCGCAGACAAACTAGCCGCACGCGCCATCGGCCACTTGGGCGAGCCAGCTGGGGCCGAACTCTACGAAGAGGCGGCCGCGATAGCGCCTGACGAGGCCGCCCGTAAACGGTATGTGCGATTGAGCGCGACTCTCAAGATCCTACGAAACCTCGTGGACTACACGCGCTATCGCGATATCGTCGGCATCCTGATGCCGGCCATTCAGGAGGCGCGGAGGACCGGCGATTTTAAGAGCCTGCAGGTCCTCTGCGCATTCGTCGCTCCTATCCGCTGGCATTATCTGGGGGATGCCGCTGCAGCCTACAATCTCCTCATCGAGGCGCGGACGGCCGCCCATGCTTTGGGCGACCGTAATGCCGAGGCCGCTGCGACCCACAACCTCGCCTATTTCGCCGGCTGGTCTGGGGATATGGCAAGGTCCAGGGAACTCGCTGAAGAGGCTGCTACCCTGACGCTCGACGAGGCGGCGCGCAAGCAGTATGAGCAGACCGGCGCTCTAGCCATGCAGTGGCTTGACCAGGCCGAGGGAGACGAATCCGAGCTGGCAGCTAAGGCCTATCCTTTCGGCCTGCCGTTGGATTCCTCCTTGGCGAATGAACTGCTCAGGCAAGGCGACACCAAGACCGCCCGCTCCATTTTCGAACGCATGGGGGTCCAATTGCCTTCCTCACGCGCCCGGGCCAGGGAACGGGAGGGAGACTATAAGCAGGCTTCTCTCTTGTATCGGCAGGATTGGGAAGCAATGGAGCGCAGGCGTGCCGGCCCCGATGAGCGCGGCAAAGAAGCCTATGTGTCCTGGACCACGTGGGGCCTCGAGGCCATCGAAGGTCTGGTGCGCGTCTCCAGTGATGAAGATGCTTTCTATTACGCGGAGACCGCCCGTGCGCGCATACTGACCAAGTCTCTGGGAGAGAGACGGAGTGCGGAGGTGGCGCCATTGGCGCCTGAGTCGTCCAAGCGCGAAACGGCACTCCAGGCCCGTCAGGCAGAATATGAGCGCCGACGCGATTCCGCCAGAGAATTGAGCCGCGGCCGCATAGACGTGGACCGTTTCGCCGGTGCGGCCGATCGAAGCCTGGACCGGGACCGCGAGGAGTTCCTGACGGAACTGCGCCGGACCCGCCCTGACTACGCGGCGGCACACTACCCCGAGCCTCTGCACGCCGCAGACATCCCCCTTCGGCAGGATGAAGTCCTCCTTGAATACGCCGTCACCGAGCCGTCCACAAAGGTCTTCGTGGTCAAGGGCGGCAAGGTCGCGGCTGCGAGGACGATCCCGATCAGTCGACGTGAGTTGGTGCGGCTCGTGCGCAGGTTCCGGGCCTTCTTTGACGGCGTCGAGCGTTCCCGGGATCTGGCGCGATTCGACGCTTCGGTGGGTCTGCGCTTGGCCGATCTGCTGCTGCGTCCGGTGCTCGGTCATATTCCGCCGGGCTCGAAGGTCGTGATCTCGCCGGACGGCGTGCTGGATCTCCTGCCGTTCGAGGCCTTGGTCCTTTCCACATCCGGTCCTGTCCAGATGCCGGCGGGCCGCTACGGCCCTGCTCCGGCGGGAGTGCGCTACGCGGGCGACGACTACGACATCGCCTATACCCCTTCGGGCACGGCGCTGGCCTCGCAGCGTCTATTGCGACGCCGCACCCGCAGCCCTGAGGAGATATTCGTGGTCGCGGACCCCATCTTCGGACCATCCGACCCGCGCTGGCGCGGCGGCATCCCGAGATCCGCTTTCCAAGCCGAGGTCCAAAGCTCCGTACTCAAGAGCATGGGGCTCGGCGGCAAGCGGAGCGGCCTGTCGGGAACGAAGACCACGGCCTCGGAGGCGGGGTTCCCTCGGCTGGATAAGACCTCCCTGCTGGCCGAGTCGCTGCGGAATGATATCTTCGGGCAGAAGAGCACTCTCGTACTGCAAGGGCCGGAAGCTACCGAGGCGCGCGTAAAGACCGCTGATCTGTCCCGCTACCGCTACCTGGTCTTCGCCACTCATGGCATACTCGACGGGGACGTGCCGTATCTGAAGGAGCCGGCCCTGGTGCTTGGGCAGATGGATGCCGGAGGGGAGGACGGCTTCTTGACCATGGGTGAAGTGGCGCAGCTCAAGCTCAATGCGGACCTTGTCGCGCTGACCGCCTGCCAGACCGGCGTCGGACGTCCCATACCAGGGGAAGGGACCCTTGGCTTGGTGAGGGCTTTCCAACTGGCTGGGGCGGACTCGGTGCTGGTCAGCCTCTGGGGTGTGGCCGAGGATTCCACCACCGATCTGGCGCGCGTCTTCTTCGCCGGCCTGAAGCAGGGCCTGCCTCCTCGGACGGCCCTCCGGAAGGCTCGGGCCGAGGTCCGCAGGCAGGGATACGAGCACCCCTTCTATTGGGCGCCGTTCATCTTGGTGACGGACTGAGCAACGTCCGCGCCCCGGCTCCTTCCAAGCTTCAGCGGGCGGGTCGGAATCCTACGAAACGCTCGCCTCGTCCCGGGGCATTATAGAGGCGATAAGTCGTTCGCACGCTGTCCGGGATGTTCATCCAAGAACCGCCGCGCATCACGCGGAATTGGCCCGCTGGCTTCTCCCATGCCGTGCCGTCTGAAGGCGCGCCGTGGTAGGAATAGTGATACCAGTCCTGGACCCATTCCCAGGCATTGCCCGACATGTCGCAAAGTCCCTGCCGGGTGTTCCCCGCCCGTCTAGAGCAGACAGTCGCTGTGGCGGATCCGCAGCCGGAGATGACGGCCCTCTTGCAGGTCGCTTCCTCTGTGCCCCACGGATACCGCCACTCCTGTCCTGCGCTGCGAGCTGCATACTCCCACTCGGCCTCGCTCGGGAGTCTGCCGCCGACCCACCTGGAGAAGGCCTCTGCCTGGTCCCAGGTAAGGCCGACCGCCGGCTGGTCCTCTCCCGCAAGCTCGTCCTCGTAACGGGGGAGCGGCGTGCAGGCGCCGGCCGCGAGGCATATCTCGTACTGCATGTTCGTCACCAGGGTCTTGGCCAAGTTAAAAGGCTTGATCGTGACGCGATGCGCCGGCCCCGCTTCAGCGTCGCCGGAGCCCATGATGAAGCTCCCACCTGGCATCGTGACCCATTCCACGCCCGCCGTCGCAGGGGGCAGGTGCGGCGCCAACCCCTTGGCCATCTCCTGTCCCAGGGGGAACCACCTCCAGTAGGCCTTCAGGAACTGCACGGACCAGGCGACCTTGCGGGCCTCGGGAACCTGGCCCAGTGTCAAGAGGTGTCTGAGCTTATCCCAGTCCTTCTCCCTCATGGCCCACGCAGCAGCGACAACCTCCCGCTCGGCGACGGAGCGGTCCCAATCCTGGGCCCGCTTGATGGCCAGATTTGCGAGCTTCGGCACGTCCCTGGCCAACTGTCGCCAGCTTGCGGCATGGGTCTCCTCTGTAGAACTTTCCTGTTCGCGCCCGATTGCCGCGTAATAGCTCTTCAGATCGTGTTCGTTCAGGTCTCGGATATCGCGGACCGCATCAGCCCAGTCAGGCGGCCCCGGTGTCACTCGCGACGGCGGTTTGGGGAGCGGGAGAACGGACACCTTGAAAGCGTCTTCTTGGATTGCGTGTCCTGGATCGGTTCGCTGAATCTCAGCCATTCCGGATGTGGCCAGGAAGATGATTCCTGAAATTGTCAATAACTTTGTCATCGTGCAGGCCAGTCGACGTTCCCCCGGCTGATGAGTCCCACTCCGCCTAGCCACGGATCTGACTCGACGTCTCTCTCCTGAAGTGACCCACCCGATCCTGACGCACATCCCGGCAGTCGACGTTCCTCCGGCTGATGAATTCCACTCCGCCTAGCCACGGCTCTGCCTCGACGCTGCCAGCCTGACGAATCCCACCCGATTCTGACGCTCACTCCGGCGGCGTTTTTGTATTATAACCGAATCCAGGCCCCCTCGGGGGCCTGGATTGGATGATCGCTTACGATAAGGCCCAGCGAGTTTATCGGGACTACAATCCTCTGGATCGTCAGTGCTTGTCCGCGGAGATCTCTGCGGCGGACGCGCTTCTGGGCTACTACGGCGGCGTCCGATCGACCGGAGACTCCCATCATGACGTCGCCGGACTTTTGCAGCAGGACTACAATCTGATTCCGAGCTAGGGGACATTGGCGGCGTTGATGGATGTGATGGACCCTTTGGCCAGGCCGCGCAGCGTCGGGTCCTTGTCCTCCGACAGCCGTTCCAGCGCCTGCAGGGCTTTCTTGCTGCCGAGCTTGCCCAGCGAGATGACGGCGCAGTTGCGCACGAATCGATTCTCGTCGCCGAGCGCGGCCTTGATTAGCGGGTCCAGCCCGGCGGGGCTCTTCATGCGGCCCAACGACAGAGCGGCCTGTTTGCGCATCCTCGGCTCAGGGTCGCTGCCCAGCACCCGGATCATCAGTCTCGCCGCAGCCGGGTTCGCCACCCACGCCATGAGAAGGCCCGGCCCCTTGTCCTGATTGAGATCGTCGCGGGCGGCGGCTTCTATGATGCGGCTCACCGCGCCAGGCTTCACCTCGGCAAGGCATTTGTTCATGACCGGCGAGGTGTCCAGCACCCATGCCAACTCCTTGCCCAGAGTGAGCATGGCGGCCATGCGCTTGTCGTCGGACGTGCTGTGGAGATCGGCGCAGGCTTTGGCCACGACGGCCGCAGGAGTCTTGCCGGTCTCCGCCTCGGCAGACACGGTCTGCGTCAGCGCGGACGCGCAGATCCAACACGCAAGAAAGACGGTAGCCCGGTTCATGGTCCCTCCTCTCCCTGCAGGCCGGTAGATGTTCCTCCGGCTGATGATTTCCACCTTATCAAGACAATCTGAGCGAGTAGCTGGTGCTTCTTCCCCCCGCGCTATCTTTGACGAGAATCCCCTTCTCGATGAGACCGATGATGTCTCGTTGCGCCGTGTCCTGGGAGCACTTGGCGAGGGTCGCCCACTTCGTCGAGGTCAGCTTGCCTTCAAATCCGTCGAGCAGCTTGTTGAGCATCAAGCGCTGGCGGTCATTGAGCGATAGGCCGGCATGTGTCTTCCAGAAGCCGTCCTTCTGGAAGACCGTCGCCAGGGAATTCTCCGTGCCCTCGATGGCCCGGTCAAGACAGCCGAGGAACCATCGCATCCACTCCGTGATATCGAGCGGACCTTTCTGCGTCTTCTCCAGGATGTCGTAGTACGCCTTGCGCTCTTTGACGATCTGCGCCGACATGCTGTAGAAGCGCTGGGACGTCTTCTCCGACCGCGTCAGCGCCCAATCCGCGATGGCGCGCGCGATGCGGCCGTTGCCGTCGTCGAATGGATGGATGGTGACGAACCAAAGATGAGCGACCGCGGCCTTCAGGACCAGGTCCAGCTCGTCGGCGCGGTTCGCCCAATCCAAGAAGGCCGTCATCTCAGCCGGTATGCGCTCAGCCGGGGGAGCCTCATAATGGACGCGCTCTCTGCCCAGCGGCCCCGAGACGACTTGCATCGGTCCCTGGGCATCATCACGCCAGGCGCCGACCTTGATCTTGCAGGCTCGGTCCTCCTGAGCGGGAAAGAGCGACTTGTGCCAGCCCAGCATGCGGTCAACGGTCAGCGGCTCGGCATAGTTCTGAGTCGCTTCAAGCGTCATGGCGACCACGCCATCGACATGGCGGTCCGCGGGGACCAAGCCGGCGATGTCCAGGCCCAGTCGCCGCGCTATCGAGGACCTGACTTGGTCGGCATCGAGGATCTCCCCTTCGATCTCGCTGGACTTAAGGACATCCAGCGTGAAGGTCTGCAGCAAGGCCTCGTCTCTTTGCGGGAACCCGAGGCTCTCCATCCTGCCCAGGAGGCGCCCTTGCCGATGGCGCACCGATGCTAGTTGCCCGGCAAGGGTTTCCCTATCCCAGTCGAACTTCGGCCAACTCTGGCGTTGATGTATGTATGTTGCCATTCTCCGCACCTTATGCGTATATTATAACAGGCATTATCACCACTGTCAATATACGCATATAATGCGGAGATTAACCATATTAATCTCCGCGCAATATATGCCAGCATGCGGCTCTATCGGGTATAGAAACAGCTACGTCATTGACAAAACGGCGTTATCGGGTATAATATTTACAGAGTTATACCCGATAAAGCCTAATATCTTTAAATCTGCATAGGCACCGGCCTCCTCGGGTATAGCCAATCACACAATGAAAAAAAATCCCATCGCTACCTTCGTCCGAGAGAAGCGCCGCGAGGCCAAGTTGACCCAAGCCGAACTGGCGTCAAAGGCCGGCGTCGGACTGCGCTTCATCCGGAATGTCGAGCAGGGCAAGACATCCCTGCGCACCGACACGGTCAACAAGCTGCTCTTCCTCTTCGGCCGGTGCTTGGGCCCGGTGGACCTGCCCCGCGAATAACACATGGACCAGACACAACGCGCCGTCGTCTTTTGCAAAGACAAACGGGCTGGACTGCTAACCAAGAAGGTCGAGGGCTATGAATTCAGCTATGACGCCTCATACCTGTCCGACCCTCTCGCAGTGCCGATCAGCCTAGCGATGCCGTTGCGCGCGGAGAAATATGAGTCGCAAGCGCTCTTCCCATTTTTCGACGGCCTGCTGCCAGAGGGCTGGCTCCTCGACCTCACGTGCGCCGCAGCCAAGATCGACAAGGACGACAAGTTCCGCCTCTTGTTGCAGACGGGGCAAGACCCGGTCGGAGCCGTCAGCGTCCGCCCGTTGGAGGATGAACGGCATGGCTAGCTGCCTCTGTTGCACGAAGCCCATCGCTGAGGAGGGACGCTACCACCCACGCTGCCTCAAGGAGCTCTTCGGTTCGACGCGTGTTCCGGCCATCCCCTTCGGCTTGGCGGACCTGCCGGCCCAAGTCCTTAAGACCGGGGCGCGCATGTCGATTTCAGGCGTGCAGATCAAGGCCTCGGTCCGGCTCAATCCCGAGAAATTCCAACTTGAAGTCGTCGCGGCCGGCGGGACTTATGTCCTCAAGCCGGAACCTCAGCAGTTCCCAGCGCTTCCGCAGAACGAGAACCTCTGCATGAGCATGGCCGCTGATTTGGGCCTGCCCGTCCCTGCGCATGGCCTTTTCCCGATGGCCGACGGCGGGCTCTGCTACCTCGTCGCCAGGTTCGACCGGGTCGGTGATGAAAGACTGCAAAACGAGACGCTGTTCCAGATCCTCCAGGCGACCGAGAAATACGAGGGCTCGCTTGAGCGGATCGGCAAGGCGATCCGGACACACGCAGCCAACATCGGGCTCGACACGATAGACTTTTTTGAGCGTGTGCTGTTCTGCTTCCTGACCGGCAACGGCGACATGCATCTGAAGAACTGGGCCCTGCTCATCCGCGACAAAAAGGTCGGGCTTGCGCCCTGCTACGACCTGATCTGCTCAAAGGTCTATCTCCCCAGCGAGACTGATTCCGCGCTGACGCTCGGCGGCAAGAACGACAAGCTCAAGCGGTCGGACTTCGAGGCTATGGCCGCCTACCTCCAGATCGATTCAAAGGCGGCGGGCGACATCTTCGAGAAGTTTTGCCGCGCGCAGGAGCAGATGAGGGAGGCGGTCGGCAGGGCCGAGCTGCCTTTCCACCTGAAGCAGAAGTTGGACGACGTCATCAAGGCGCGCTACAAGCGGCTCTACGGGGGACCAGCGGCCATCTCAGTCGACGTTCCTCCGGCTGATGAGTCCCACTCCGCCTAGCCACGGCTCTGCCTCGGCGTCTCTCTCCTGAAGTGCCCCGCCCGATACTGCCCCCGCGTAAGCCTTAAGCCCCGCTCGCGGGTAGGCCCTAATCCATGCCCATGTTGGCCCTTTGGGCTCATCCTGCCTGAGCCGGGTTTGCGGTATCATGGGCTCCTGATGCCTCAGGAGAAATCTATGCGAACCTTGCGCACGGCTCTGGCAGCGACCATCTTCCTCCTTTCCCCGGGTCTCGCCGGCTACGCGGCCGCAGGCCAGGTCATCTCGTCCCAGGTCACCGGCGTCTCAGCCGTGGGCGTGCCGGGCAGCCTCCCGGTCATGACCGGCGGCTCTTTCTCCCATTCCGGCGTCTCCTTGGCTCCCGCCAGCCTCCTGGCCGCTCCCATGGCCGCGCCTGCTCCGACCGTGAAGGACGCCGGGACCGGCCTGGCGCTCCAGACCGTTTTAGCCGCTCCTGTGCTCACCGCCGAGACCCGCGTGCTCCTGCCGCTGGCCGCTTCCGGACAGACCGTCGAACCAGCCAAGACCCAAGCCGTGCCGACCGCCATGGCCGCCCTCAGGCAGGGCGCTCCGGCCGAGACCTCCAAGACCGAAGCCGTGGAGGTCTCCGCTCAGCGCATGGGCGGCCTCATGGACGGCATGACGCCCAAACGCGCCGATGACTCGGCGCCGGTGGCGGCCGGGCAGGCTCTCTTGAGCCAGGCGGCCCCTTTGGCGAAGGCCCAGGCCGCAGCTCCGGACGCCAAGCCTTCTTTGCCCTCTCCCGAGCGCAGCGCCGCCCGGCGCGCGCTGGCCGTCAAGCTTTTGGTCACCGCCGTGGTCGCCGGGCTCGTCCTGCTGATGCCCGTCGCGGCCCTGGCCGCCGGAGTCCCGGGCGTCGGGGCGCTGTCCTTCGCCACGGCCATGGGCTACATGAACCCGACGGCCAGCGTGGTGGCCGCGGTCGTGGGCTCGGTCTACGGCGCTATAGCCGCGAAGGGCAAGGACGGCAAGGGCGCGAGCACCGGGGAAGTGTTCGGCTCGGTGCTGCGCTACGGCATCCTGGCGGGAGCCGGGGTCTACGCCTGCATGGACATCGCGTCCTTGGTCTTCCTGGGCACGCGCGGCATCATCAGCCCCCTGCCCACCGCGCTGGCCACCGCGGCCTTGGGCCAGGGCGCCTTCCAGGGCAAGTTCAAGGAGGCCGAGACCTCCTCGGCGGACCGCATCATGGCCGTGTTCCCGGCCGTGGCCGCGGCCTTGGGCCTGAGCATCGTGGAAAAGGCCCTGCCCGGGGCGAGCCTGCTCTACACCTTGGGCGTCAAGGCCATGATGCTGACCGGCACGGCCAGCGCGCTCTTCGCCGCGGTCTACGACCCGGCCAAGTCTCCGGCCGACGGCCCGGACCGCATGGCGCGCGGCTACGTGCTGCAGGCGCTCATGACCGGCCTGGCTTTGGCCGTAGGCAACCCGTATCTCACCGCGCTGTTCGCGGCCCTGGCGGTCTGGGGCTTCGCTGACGTGGCCTGGGCGTCCAGCCGCACCATCGGGAAGTTCGTGCTGGACCTGTACCACAAGTACTTCCCGCCCGCGCCGAAGAAGAGCTAGGTCTTAGCCTTGCGCTGAGGGCAGGACCAAAGCGGCGCTGCGTCCGCCCCGCTGGACCTCTTCCGTGGAAACCGGCCCCTGCCGCTGGAAGCTCCACACCGCGTAGTACTTCCCGCCGGGGCGCAGCTTGTGCTGGACGTCCTTGAACGTGAACTCGTAGAACGGACCGACCGGCTGGGCGATGTCGATGTCGAAGATGACCGGGTCGGGGCGCAGGCCGCGGTCTTCCTTGACCGCGATGATGAGCCGCGTCGCGCCGCCGGTATACTTGCTCGCCCGCTGGTCCTGGAAGGCCAAGGTCACGCCATCGGCCTCTTCACGGAACATGACCAGCTCCAGACCCGCGGGCGCGGGTGCGGGGGGGAGGCCGTCCATGACCGCGCGCATGTCGATGCCGCGGTCGAAGTCCTGCCCGGACGGCGGCTGGGCCGACGACGGGGCGGCCAGCAGTGCGGCGATGGCGGCTGAGCATACGGCGGCGGCTCTCCCGAGCTTTTTCATCCTCATCTCCTTGCGGCTTGGTCTTGGACAAATAAAAGAGGGCTCCCTAGGATCAGGACGAAATCCTGATCCTACGAAGCCCGTGGGTTCATCCCGTTATGGCGGGATCGCATTTCAGCCCGGGGCCGATCCCCCGGGTCGCACGGTGAGACTGATCCGAAAGAGCTGGGATCAGTGTAGTGCGGAGGGCCCAGGACTGCCAGGGACTTCGGGCCCACGGGGCGATGGGTCCAAGGGCCTAGGGCCACCCCCAAAAAGCAAGCCCGTCCCCCCTCATAGGGGGGGACGGGCTGCTTCGCGTCGCTGCGCGACGCGAAGTCTTAACAGCGGCCGGCGGAGCCGAGGACCTTCTCGTTCTTGTCCATGTACATCTTGACCAGCGCCTCGCGGGCCGGGCCGAGGTACTTGCGCGGGTCGAACTCGCCGGGCTTCTCCGCGAAGACCTTGCGGATCGCAGCGGTCATGACCAGGCGGCCGTCCGAGTCGATGTTGATCTTGCACACCGCGGACTTGGCGGCCTTGCGCAGCTGCTCTTCCGGTATGCCGGCGGTCCCGTCCATCTTGCCGCCGTACTTGTTGATCAGCGCGATGGATTCAGGAGGGACCGAGGAGGAGCCGTGCAGGACGATGGGGAAGCCCGGGATGCGCTTCTCGCAGGCTTCCAGGATGTCGAAGCGCAGGGGCGGCACGGACTCGCCCGGCTTGAGCTTGAACTTGTAGGCCCCGTGGCTGGTGCCGATGGAGATGGCCAGCGAGTCCACGCCGGTCTGCTTGACGAAGTCCTCCACGTCCTTGGGGTCGGTGTAGTGCGACTTCTCGGCCGAGACCTCGTCCTCGATGCCGGCCAGCACGCCCAGCTCGCCTTCTACGGTCACGTCGCGCGGGTGCGCGTACTCCACGACCTTCTTGGTCAGGGCCACGTTCTCCGCGAAGGGCTTGGAGGAGGCGTCGATCATGACCGAGGAGAAGCCCATGTCGATGCAGGACTTGCAGAGCTCGAAGCTGTCGCCGTGGTCGAGGTGCAGGGCCACGGGCACGGGCGCCCCCATCTCCTTCATCATCTCGATGGCGCCGCGGCCCATCCAGCGCAGCAGCGTGGCGTTGGCGTAGTCGCGCGCGCCCTTGGAGACCTGCAGGATGACCGGCGAGCGGCTCTTCTGGCAGGCGGTGATGATGGCCTGGAGCTGCTCCATGTTGTTGAAGTTGTAGGCGGGGACCGCGTAGCCTTTCTGCATCGCGTCCTTGAACATCTCCCGCGTGTTGACGAAGCCCAGCTCCTTGTAAGAGACCGTCTTGGCGTCGGCGACCATGTTGGCCATGATTTCCTCCTGGATGACGGGGACATTCTACAATATTGAAGCCCGCCGGCTTGACAACGCGTTCCCAAGAGGCTAACTTGGGACTGTGGTGGAAACGTTGGAGGTCCTCATCCAGCAGGCCGCGGACCATCCGCGCCGTCCCCGCGGCGGCCTCTACCGGGAACTGCTGCGCTCGCAGACCTTCCTGCTCGGCGTGGACGAGCCGCTGCCGGAGGGCTCCGAGGTGAAGGTGAGCCGCAAGGCCCAGGACTTCGCGGCCTGGGCCGACCGCGATCCGGAGCTGGGCGGGGTCTGGGTCCCGCTCTTCCCGGCCCGGGACGACGTGGGCGAGTTCGTGCGCGCGCGCCGCCTGCGCGCGCCCCGGGGCAAGGATTTCGTCTGGATGGAGCACCAGCCCGGAGAGGTCTTCCGCCTCCTGCGCGGGGTGCGCTACTTCGCGGGCCTGCGGCTCACCCTCGAGACGGACACCCAGGTGCCGGTCCCCTGGACGCTGGTGCGCTCGCTCTGCGCGGGCCGCGTCCCGGACGACGCCCCCGAGCTCTACGAGCTTCCAGTGGCGCGCCTCGCCATCCCGGAAGGGGTGCGCATCGCCTACGGCCGCGTGGACCTGGGCGGCCGGGAAGGCGAGGGCAAGCTCCTCTGCCTGCCGGCCGCCGGGCACTTCGCGGCCGAGGACTTGCGCAAGCTCGTGCGGCTCGACCTGGGCCGCAACGGGGTGGTCTGGATGGTGTGCCGCCATTTCCTGCAGGTCCTGCGCTACGTGCAGAGCTTGGGGGGGGGAGCCGGCGGCCACCTTCAGGACATCCTGCGCTCTTTGATCGGCTTCGAGATGTACGGGGAGGCTGAGTCCCTCTGCGACTGGCTCGCGCGCAAGGGCGACGAGACCTTCGCCTGGGTGTGCCAGGCCGCCATCCTCGGCAAGACCGGCAGGGTGCGCGAATGCGCGGAATTCTGCCGCAAGGCCGCGGCCAAGTACCCGGCGGAGGTCTCCTTCCGCGTCAACGGCGCGCGGGCCCTCGCCGCCTCGGGCCAGACCGAGGAAGCCCGGACAATGGCGGCCGAAGGGCTCAAGGACTTCCCCGGCAACGGGGCGCTGGCGGCTTTGCTCAAGGAACTGGAGGAACGCAATGAATAGGGGACTTCCGTCGGCGGCCTGGGCCGTCCTGCTTGCGGGGCTTGCCGCCGCGCCGGCCCGCCTGTGCGCCCAGGCTCCCGCCTGGGTCAACGATCCTTGCGGCGGCATCGATTGCGCGGCGATCGTGGCCGGGGTGGGCCGGGCGGATTTCCTTCCGGAGATGCGCATCTCGAGCGCCGTGGCCTACGCGCAGGCCGTCAAGAACCTCTCCTCCTCCCTGGCGGAGACCATCTCGCTCAACGAGCGGACCTACTACAGCGATAACCGGGGGCAGTCGCTCGACAGCGCGATCAAGGACCTGGCGGAGTCGCCGCTCGGGACCTCCCTGATGAAGATCTACGGCGGGAGCAATTCCGACACGGTCTCCGTCACGATACAGCTGCGCCCCCTTCCGGACGGGGAGGCCAAGGTCTACGCGCAGGAATACGCGGACGCGGCCGCGCGGACCCTGTACGTCCGGCTGTTGATGGGGCGGCGCACGGTCGAGTATCTCCGCGCCGCGGGCCGCCCGGCCGCCGCCCGCGCTTGCGCCGCGCGCGGCGAAGCCGACCTTGAGAAGAGCCTGGAGGGGGGCTTCTCCCTGTATCCGGGCCGGCGCATCCGCATGTCCTCCCAGGACATCCGGGTCGGCCGCCGCAACGAGTTCACGCTGTGGGTCCAGGACGACGACTCGGGCCTGACCTGGGTCGAGCAATGGCCCGCGGGCGGGGCTGACCTGCTCCAGGGCGGGCAGCTCGCGGCGAAGTACGTCTTCGACCGGCGGCTGAAGGAATGGGCCCTGGCGCGCCGCGCGGGCGCCTCCGATTAGCGCAGGACCCGGCCGCCGCTTCTTTTCGAAAGAGATATAATCTCCTCCCGCTTCCCAAAGGAGAACATCATGAGGAGACTTCCCCTGTCCCTGGCCTGCCTCGCAGCCGCCGCGGTTCTGCTCGCGGGCTGCGGCCGGCGTTCCGGGGACACCATCCGCATCGGCGTGATCGCCGAGCTGACCGGGTCCATCCCCGCGTGATCGCCGAGCTGACCGGGTCCATCCCCGCGGTCGGAGCCTCCTGCCGCAACGCCGCGCAGCTTGCCGCCAAAGAGATCAACGACGCGGGCGGCATCGAGATGGAAGGCGGGAAGAAGAAGATGATCGAGCTGGTCATCGAGGACACCGCGGCCAAGGCGGACCAGGCCGCGGCCGCGGCCCAGAAGGCGATCACCCGTGACGACGTGGCCGCTATCGTGGGCCCCAATTCCAGCAGCAACGCGCTGCCCGCGGCCGAGATCGCCGAGAAGGCGGGCGTGGTCATGATCGCGCCTTGGTCCACCAACCCCAAGACCACTCTGGACGCCCAGACCAACCAGCCCAAGCAGTTCGTGTTCCGGGCCTGCTTCACGGACACCTTCCAGGGGCATGTGCTTGGGAAATTCGCCGCCGAGATCCTCAAGGCCAAGAAGGCCGCCATTCTCTATGACGTGGCCTCCGAGGTGCTCAAGAGCCAGTCCGAGCTCTTCAAGCAGAGCTTCGAGGCTGGAGGCGGGAAGGTGGTGGCCGCGGAGACCTACACGACCGGCGACAAGGATTTCTCCGCCCAGCTCACCAAGATCAAGCAGGCGGGCCCCGACATCGTCTTTTTGCCCAGCTACTACACGGACGTGCCGCTGCAGGTGCAGCAGGCGCATCGCCTCGGCCTGAAGGTCCCATTCCTCGGCAGCGACGCCTGGAGCACGGAAGAGCTGATCAAGATGTGCGGCAAGGACTGCGACGGCTTCTACCTTTCCAACCACTACTCTCCCCAGACCACCAACCCGGTGACGCGCAGATTCATCGCCAGCTACCAGGCCGCCTACGGCAGCGTCCCCGACGACGTGGCGGCGCTCACCTACGACTCGTTCGGCCTGCTGAAGGCGGCGCTGGCCGCCGCGAAGACGACGGACCGCCGCGCCATCCGCGACGCCCTCTCGCGGACCACGGACTACAAGGGAGTCACCGGGGACATGAGGTTCACCCCCGGCTCCGGCGACCCGGTGAAGGGAGCGGTCATCCTGCAGATCAAGGACGACAAGTTCGTCTGGGTCACGGACGTGCGGCCGTAGCCGGTGACCTACTTCCTCCAGCAGGCCCTCAACGCCCTGCAGCTGGGCAGCGTGTACGCGCTCATCGCCCTGGGCTATACCATGGTCTACGGCGTGCTGACCATGATCAATTTCGCCCACGGCGATTTCTTCATGGTCGGGGCCTTCCTCTGCTTCATCTGCGTGGCGCGCCTGCACCTGGGTTTCGTGCCCACGCTCCTGGTCTCCATGGCCGGCGTGGCCCTGCTGGCCGCGGCAGTCGAGTTCTCCGCCTACCGGCCGCTGCGCCGGGCGCCCCGCGTGTCCGCCATCATCACCTCCTTGGGCGTGGGCATCTTCCTTGAGCATCTCACCTTGGCCCTGAGCCCGTACCCGCAGCACATCCCGCCCGCCTTCACGAACCTGAACTGGAGCGCGGGAGGGCTGGCCGTCTCTTCCCTGCAGGTCGTCACGGTCCTGTTGTCCGTGGGTCTCATGGCCGCGCTCCAGTTCGTCGTGGCGCGCACCCCGCTGGGCATCGCCATGCGCGCCGTGTCCTGGGACCGTGAGACCGCGGCCCTGCTGGGCGTGCCGGTGGACCGCGTCATCTCCGCGACCTTCGCCATCGGCGGCGCGCTGGGCGGGGCCGCGGGCATGCTCTATGCTCTGTCCTATCCGGTGATCGACCCGTACATGGGCGTGCTGGTGGGCTGGAAGGCCTTCATCTCCGCCGTGGTGGGAGGCATCGGCGACATCCGGGGGGCCATGCTGGGGGGCTACATCCTGGCCGCCGTGGAGATCGCGGTCGCTGTCGCCCTGCCGTCCACCTACAGGGATTTCGTGGCTTTCTCTTTGCTGATCGTGCTGCTGATCTTCAGGCCGTACGGGATCTTCGGCCGCCCTCGGCCGCAGAAGCTCTAATGAACAGGAATGCGGTAGCGGCTGTCTTTCGGGACCGGCGCACGCTCTACGTGCTGACGGTGACGGGCTTTTTTCTGTCCTGGGCCATCCCCCGATTCGGGCTGCTCGACCCCTATGTCCAGCTCATCCTCATGTACGTGGGCATCAACGCCATCCTCTGCCTGAGCCTCAACCTCATCAACGGCTTCATGGGGGAGTTCTCCGTGGGCCATGCGGGATTCATGTCGGCCGGCGCCTACGCCGCCTCCTTGCTGACCGTGCGGGTCTTCCCGCACGGCGCGGCCTGGGCCTTCCCGGCCGCGACCCTGGCCGGAGGCTGCGCGGCGGCGCTCCTGGGCCTGCTCGTGGCCCTGCCCTCTTTCAAGACGCGGGGGGACTATCTCGCCATCGTGACGCTGGCCTTCATCTTCATCGTGAAGTCGGCCATCGAGAACATCGACGCGGTGGGGGGGCCTCGGGGCCTGCTGGGCATGGACCGGCTCACCACGCTGCCCTGGGTCTTCGGCTGGACCGTCCTGACGGTCTTCGTCATCCGGAACTTCATCTACTCCCGGTACGGCCGCGGCGTGCTGGCGGTACGGGAGGACGAGACCGCCGCGGAGTTCATGGGCGTGGACACCCGCCAGGTGAAGGTGCTGACCTTCGTCGTGGCCTCCTTCTTCGCCGGCGCGGCAGGCGCCCTGTTCGCGCACCTGCTGCAGTACATCAGCCCCGGGATGTTCGACATCGTGAAATCCACGGACATGCTGGTCATGGTCTACCTCGGCGGCGTGGGCTCCATCGGAGGCTCGCTGCTCGGCGCCACCATCTACACGGTGCTGCTGGAAGCCCTGCGGCCGCTGGAGATGTGGCGCATGGTGCTCATGCCCCTGCTGCTCGTCCTGCTCATGATCTTCCGGCCGCGCGGCATCATGGGGCTGCGCGAGTTCCCGTGGTTCCGGCGGCGGCCCGAGCCGCGGGGCGGCGCCGGGCGGCCTGCCCGCGCCGAGGCCGCGGCCTCACCCCGGGCCCAGGCCCCTCTTCTGGAGGTCTCCGGCCTCACCCACCGCTTCGGCGGTCTCACCGCCGTGTCCGGCTTCGGCCTGCGCCTGGGCGAGGGGGAGTTGGTCGGCATCATCGGGCCCAACGGCGCGGGTAAGACCACGGTCTTCAACCTCATCACCGGCGCGTACCGCCCGGACGAGGGCCGCATCCTCTTCGCCGGCCAGGACATCACGGGCCGGCGGCCCGGCGAGATCAACGCCGCGGGCATCGCCCGGACGTTCCAGAACATCCGGCTCTTCAAGGACCTGTCCGTGCTCGACAATATCATGACCGCGCACTATGCGCGCTCGGCTTGCGGCGTGGCCGAGGCCCTGTCGCACGCCGGGGGCTACCGGGCTGATGAGGCCCGCGTACGGGACCATGCGCTGGACCTGCTGGCCTTCTTCGATCTGGAGGGGCAGTCCGCGACCTGCGCGGGCAGCCTTCCCTACGGCCTGCAGCGCAGGCTGGAGATCGTGCGGGCGCTGGCCACGAGGCCGCGCCTGCTCCTGCTCGACGAGCCCGCGGCGGGCATGCATCCCCATGAGGTGGACCGGCTCAGGGAGCTCATCAGGCGGGTGCGCGCGGAGTTCGCGGTCAGCATCCTGCTCATCGAGCACCAGATGCGGCTGGTCATGTCCGTGTGCGAGCGGGTGGAAGTGCTCGATTTCGGCACCACCATCGCGGCCGGCACCCCGTCCCAGATCCAGAGCGACCCGCGGGTCCTGGAAGCGTACCTCGGCCAGGAGGCGGCGTCATGAGCGCGGGGCAGGTCCTGCTCGAGATCAAAGGCCTCTCGGTGCACTACGGAGGCATCCAGGCCGTCAAGGGGGTCTCGCTCGAGGTGCGCCGAGGCGAGATCGTGGCCTTGGTCGGAGCCAACGGGGCGGGCAAGTCCACCACTCTGCGCGCCATCTCGGGGCTCCTGCGCTACTCGGGAGAGATCCGGCACGAGGGGGTCGACCTGCGCGGGCTGCCGCCGCATCGGATCGCGGCGCGCGGCATCGCGCACGTGCCCGAAGGGCGCGGCATCTTCGCCAATCTCACGGTGGGGGAGAACCTCCGGCTCTCGGCTTGGCCGTGCCGCAGCCGCGCGGAGCGGGACCGCGGCTTCGCGCGCGTCTTCGCCCTCTTCCCCAGGCTGAAGGAGCGCAGCAACCAGCCGGGCGGCACGCTGTCGGGGGGGGAGCAGCAGATGCTGGCCCTGGGGCGGGCGCTCATGGGCGGCGCCGGGCTGCTGCTCCTCGACGAGCCCTCGATGGGACTGTCGCCTCTGCTCGTCAAGGAGATCCTCGCCATGCTGGCGGACATCAACCGGCAGGGAGTCACCATCCTGCTGGTCGAGCAGAACGCCAACAGCGCCCTGCGCATGGCCTCGCGGGGATATGTGTTCGAATCCGGCCGGCTGGAGCTCTCCGGCACGGGGCCGGAGTTGCTCGGCGACCCGCGAGTCAGGGAGGCGTACCTGGGGACGTGAGGCCGGCGCCCCTCAGGGAGCCGGGTTTTCCTGCCGCTTGCCCGGCGGGCCGGCGTAGATGGGCTGGTTGTTGTGGCGCAGGGCGGACCATGTGTAGCGGTTCTGCGGATTCCACAGGATCCAGTTGGTCACGCCCTGGCGGGACGCCGCCAGGATCTGGGCGCGCACCTGCTCGGCATTGTAGCGGAAGCCCAATGAGAAGTCCTGGAAATAAGGCCGCAGCCGCCAGGCGTCCGCTCCCAGGCGCGCGACCGCGTCGCGGGTCCCGAATTCGATCGTCTTGTAGGGCTCCCGGTTCGGGTTCTTGAGGCCGTAGATGCCCTTGTGATAGTGAGAGGGGTACATCATGGGCGAGATGAAGTCCACCTGCCGGGTCAGGGCGGAGATGTGCTGGCCGATGCCCATGCCGCTGTCGTCGGTCGTAGTCATGCCGAACACGCAGATGGAGAGCTTGACCCCCAGCGGCTTGAGGCGCTCCTGGGCCGCGGTCAGAAAAGCCGCCAGGTTCTCTCTGGCCGTGCGGTCGCTGTGGTCCGGGCGGGAGTAGCGGCATAGCCGCGTGTTGCCGTCCGAGGGGAAGCGCAGGTAGTCGAACTGGATCTCGTCGAAGCCCGCGGCCACGGCCCGGGAGGCGATGTCCAGGTTGTAGTCCCAGATCACCCGGCGATAGGGGTCCACCCAGGCCACGCCCTTGGCGTTGGCCCAGATTCCTCCGCCCGGCGTGCGCACGGCCAGGTCCGGCCGGTGGCGGGCCAGATAGTTGTCCTTGAAGAGGACGATCCGGCCGATGGTGTAGATGCCGGCGTCCTTGAACTCGCGCACGCAGGCATCCAGGTCCGGGATGGCGTTGACGTAGGAGCGGGTCTCATGGGCGAGGGGCACGCCGCGCACGAACATGTAGCCGTCGTACTCCTTGAGCGCGATGACCACGGCGTTGAGGCCCGCGGCCTTCATATCGCGGATGAGGGCCCGGCGGGCCTTGGGGGCGCCCGCGCCCCAGCCGGTCATGTGCACTCCGTGCAGGGGTTTGGACCAAGACGGAGGCTTGAGGCTCCGGGGCGGCGGCGCCACCACCGGCGTCACCGCGGCTGCGGTGGCGGTGGCGACGCCGGAAGAGACGATGACGGCCGGCGGCGCGGGGATGGGTCCTCCGGCCTGGACGACGGCGGCCAGCAGGAGGGACGCGCAGAAAGGCGACAGCATCCCCATCAGGATACCAAAATCGAACTACCGGGGCATGAGGACCAGGTCCAGCCAGGGGCGGTCCTCGTCGAACGGCGGCAGGAAGGGCACGTGCAGGACGTCGGATTGCAGGAACAAGGTCCCCGCGTCCTTGCGCCGCTCCAGGCCCAACTGCCGGTAGGGGGGATCGTTCTCATCGAGATAATTGTCATGGTAGCGCGGGTGCCGGATCGTGACGTCGTAGCCCCCTGAGCTGAGCCGGGACGCCTTGAGCGAGTAGTGGCCGGTGCGGTCCGTGGAGGCGAGCAGCTTCTCTCCTGTGGAGTGCGAAACGAAGCTCACCTGCGCCCCGGAGACCGGCTTGAGGCTGTAGAGGTCATAGACCAAGCCGCGGATCAGCCAGTAGTCGGGCCGGGGGGGCTTGGCGGCCGGCGCCGCAGGGCCCGTGCTCGCGGCTACGGCGGGGAGCGGCGCCGCCGCAGGGGCAGCGGAAACCAAAGAGAGAGGTTCAGCCGCAGCCGGCGTGGCCGCAGGCTGGGCTTGCGGCTGGCTCTGGAGGACCGCGTCGAGCCCCAGCCATTCCACGGCGAAAGACATGCCGGACCGGCAGGAGACGGCCAGGTCTCGGCGCTGCCGCCAGAACAGGAGGGCTCCTTCGATGACGAGGACCGCCAGCAAGGCCCATTGCAGGATGCGGCGTGTGGACGGGGCCAACGCCGGCCGCGCCTGCTGCGCCTGCTGCGCCTGCCGCAGCCCCATGAGGCAGCGGGCGATCTCGTCCTGGTCGCGGGGCCGCATGCACCTCGGGCAGGACGCGGCGGAGGCTTCGACCTCGCCGTGGCACCGCGGGCATCGGACCGTCTCTGACACACCGAAATCATACTAGAAAATCCGTCCGCCGGCCAGACTCCGGAGTCCAGAATTGATAGAATAGGATGGCAGCCGCGGATTGCGCAACGGAGGTCGGCAAATGTTCAAAGAAAAGGTCTTGAAGGCCCTGGAGAAGATCCGCCCCAACCTGCAGGCGGATGGCGGCGACATCGAGCTGGTGAGCGTGGACGAGAAGAAGGGCTTGGTCAAGGTCTCCCTGCGCGGAGCCTGCGGCTGCTGCCCGCACGCGGCCATGACCCTCAAGGGCGGCGTGGAGCGGATGCTCAAGCAGGACGTCCCCGAGGTCAAAGAGGTCGTCGCCGTCTGAAGATCGACCTGCACACGCATTCCACCTATTCGGACGGCACGGCCACTCCCGCCGAGGTCGTGGCGCGCGCCGAGAAGGCCGGGGTCTCTCTGCTCGCGCTCAGCGACCACGACAGCGTCTCGGGCTTCTCCGAGGCTCAGGCGGCGGCCCAGGGGCGGCCTCTGGACCTGCGCTGCGGCGTGGAGATCAACACCAGGCATGGGGAGAACGTCCATATCCTGGGCTACGGCATCCGCTGGCAGGACTCTGGGCTCCTCGCGGCCCTGGCCGAGTTCCGCGAGCGCCGGCTCCGGAGGCTTGAGGGCATGCTCGAGAAGCTCGGGGCCCTGGGGGTGGAGCTGACCTGCGAGGAGGTGCGCGGGGATTGCCGGGAGACCTTGGGCCGGGCCCATGTGGCCGATGCTCTCAAGCGCAAGGGCGTGGTGCCGACCCGCGCGGAGGCTTTCCGCCGGTTCTTGGCGCAAGGGCGTCCCGCGTATGTCGAATCTCTGGGGCCTTCGGTCGCGGAGGCGATCGCGCTGATCCGCGCCGCGGGGGGCTTCGCGGCCGTCGCGCACCCGGGGACGGTCGCGGACAAGGAGGATATCGAGGCCTGGGTCCAGTCGGGCCTGGAAGGCATCGAAGTCTACTACGCCGGCCACTCGCCCTCGGACATCATCCGCTTCCAGGATCTGGCCGACCGTTTCGATCTGGTCGTGACCGGCGGCAGCGATTATCATGGACGGGGCAGCGGCCGCGAAGGCCCCATGGGCGTCGAGGTGCCGGAGGAGATCGGACGGAGCTTTCTGCGGAGGTTGGCGCGATGCGGCTGATCGCCCATCGCGGCGCCAGCGGCCTGGCCCCGGAGAATACCCTGGCGTCGTTCCGGCTGGCTATGGAGCTGGGGGCCCAGGCGGTGGAGTTCGACGTGCACCAGGCCGCGGACAAGGAGTTGGTGGTCATCCACGACGAAAGCCTGCGCCGCACGGCCGGCTGGCCCGAGCACATCCGGGACCTCACTTGGCAGGAGCTCCGCCGGTTCGACGTGGGCTCCTGGTTCGACCGGCGCTTCTCCGGGGAGCGCATCCCCCGGCTCGACGAGGTCCTGGACGTCGTGGGCAAGAAGGCCGAGGTGCATCTGGAGCTCAAGCGCGGCTCGGCCTGCTATCCCGGCATCGAGGGCCGCGTGGTCGAGCTCCTGCGCCGGCGGCGGGCGCTCAAGACCTGCGTCGTGTCGAGCTTCGATCACCAGGCCCTGCGCGCCGTGCGCGCGCTGGAGCCCAAGGCGCGTCTGGGCTATCTGCTGGGCGAGACCCCGATCGAGACCGCCTGGGAGGAGATCCAATCGCTGCGGGCCGAGAGCCTGCACCTGAGCCTGCGGCAGGTCGACGCCGCCCGGGTGTCGGGCGGACACCGCAGACGCCTGCGGGTGCTGGTCTATACGGTCAACGACGAGGCCCAGGCTCGTCGCCTGCTCAAGATGGGGGTCGACGGGGTGTTCACGAATTTCCCCCGGCTGCTGGAGAAGACCGCATGAAGGTCCTGAAAGCGCCGGCGCCGTCCGCCGCGGAGCTCCGCCGCGAGATCGACCGCCTCGCCGGCGCGGGACTGGCGGACCTCGGCTTCTGCGAGAAGGACTTGGCCCAGGCGGCCTCCCTGACCTGGAGGATCAACGCCCTCAAGGGCCCGCGCCAGGCCGTCATCCCGGGACATGTCTACCAGAGGCCGGAGCTCCTCGTGGGCGTGGCCGACTTCGTGGGCGACTCCTACAAGCTGGCCAAGCTCTGCGCGCAATCGCCGGCCAAGACCATCGTCTTCTGCGGCGTGCGCTTCATGGCCGAGACGGCCAAGATCCTCAACCCGGAGAAGACGGTGCTCCTGCCCGCCTCCGGGGCCGGCTGCTCGCTCTCCGAGAGCATCACGGCCGCGGAGGTGCGCCGGCTCAAGGCCGCGCACCCCGGCGCTCCGGTGGCGACCTACATCAACACCTCGGCCGAGGTCAAGGCCGAATCGGACGTCATCGTGACCAGCGCCAACGCGGCCCGCATACTCGGCCGGCTATTCGCCAAGCACCCCAAGGTGATCTTCGTCCCGGACGAGATGATGGGCCGCAACCTGGCCGCCGCTTTGGGCAAGAAGGTCGCAGAGGAGCTCATCATCTGGAAGGGCACCTGCATCGTGCACGATAAGTTCGACGCCTTCGCGATCGCCCTCTACCGCAAGATTTACCCGGGCCTGAGGATCCTGGCGCACGCGGAATGCAGCCCGGCGCTGGTGGCTTTGGTCGATTTCGTGGGCGGCACCGGGGACATGATGAGCTACGTGGAGAGGACCCGGGCGCCGTACTATATGCTGGTGACCGAGTGCGGCCTGGGTGAGCTGGCCCGCACGCGCTTCCCGGAGAAGAACTTCGTGTTCATGTGCCGGCTGTGCCCCTACATGAAGATGACCGACCTGCGCGGCGTCCTGCGCGCGCTCGAGGACCCGCCGCTCTCCGCCCGCATCGAGGTCCCCGCCGAGACCGCGGCCCGGGCCAAGGCCGCGGTGCGCCGCATGTTCGAGCTGGCCGAAGACACGGTCAAGCTCTGACCGGCTGAGTCGAGCCCTCTGCGAGCGGGGCGGTCAAGGATTGGCGGAGGCGGGATTCCCCTTGATCGGAACCGCGGCCAGCGGGCTCGGTCCAGCCAAGGTCGCGGGGGCAGGCGTAGCGGCATCGGCTGACTGCGGAGGGTAAGGATCCAGGCGCTGGGGGACGTAGATGTGGACCAAGCCGGCGTTGGCCGCCTTGGCGAGGCAGTCGAGCTTGACCTCGTGGAACTTGTAGCTGGAGGCGCGCAGGGGCTCGATCGAGGAGATCACCTCGATATGGCCGGAGCGGTTGTTGAAGCCGCAGGCCTTGCGGTCGAAGACCACGATGCTGCCCTTGACCAGGGGGTCCACGCGCAGGTCGAGCCGCCGCAGGGGCGCCTGGCGGCCGAGGAAAGGATCCCGCTGCCAGCGTGACTCGAGCTTGTTCATGGCCCAGGCGAAGCTGTAGGCCCGGCGCGGCCGCCGCCAGTCGCCTTTGGCCGTGACTTCGGTGCGATAGTCGTCGGTCCAGAGGTCGGTCTTCTGGAGCGCCATGCGCACCCACTCGTAGCAGCGCCCGCGCCGGCGGCGGCGCGTGTGCCGGTTCCAGCCGTCGGCGCCCTCGGCTGCCGCCGAGGCCAGTTCGTCGGCGCGCTTCCAGTCGATGGCGTCGAGCACGCTCTGGGACGGCCCTGGCGGCTCGGGCGGCGCGGTCACCACGGCGCGTCCGCGGCGCCGTTTGCGCCCCGGGCGCGCGGCCTTCTGGGGCTGCGGGCCCGCGGCCAAGGCCGGCTTGCCGAAGATGTCGGCCACATAGAGGCAGCGCTTCTGAGAGTTCGGCGCGCGCACGGCCTCGGTGAGCTCGGAGAAACCCTGCTCCTGCTGGGGCGTCAGGCCCTGGTCCCGGAGCCTGAGCCGGTCGCGGTATTTCGGCAGGGCCGATTCCGGAGGTTCGATGCCCAGGCGCGCGGCCACGTGCACGACCATGTCGGCGTAGACGGACATGTCCTCCGGGCCGCGCCCCAGCGTCAGATAGGCGATCTGCGACGCCAGAGACTTGAGGTCTGCGATGTCCTTGGCGAAGACGTCGACGAAGTTCTTCGGGAAAGGGGTGCCGGTCTGGGGCGGCGGCGTGCGGCCGCTCGGGTCCAGGAAGCAGGCCCGGGCCTGGGAGAGGAATTCCCGGCGGAACGAGGCCATGACGCCGGGGTCCGGGGCCCACGCGACGGCCGGCGCTTCGGGGTTCTGTTCGTCGCCCTTGACCTGGGCCGAGACGGTGCCCGCAAACGCCAAGCTGAAGGCGCAGGCCAGGAGCTGACGGCTCCACCGATGTTCCGGCATCATGAAGATTGTAGTTTCCCTCGCCGATGAAGTCAAGGCGGACTCAGTGAAAACGTAATATCTTTCGATTAATGACGCTCCCGAGCGGATATAATATCATGGCAGCCTAATCCATGGACAAGACCTTCGAACTGCTGGCTCCAGCCAAGGACCTCGCCTGCGGGCTCGCGGCCTTGGAATGCGGCGCGGACGCGGTCTATATCGGCCCGGAGCGCTTCAGCGCGCGCCAAGCGGCGGCCAATCCGCGCTCCGTCGTGGCCAAGCTCATCGCCCGGGCGCACCTTTTCCGCGCCAAAGTCTATGCCGCGGTCAACACCATCCTGCGCGACGATGAGCTGGAGCCCGCCCGCCGGCTCATCGGCCAGCTCTGGGAGGATGGGGTGGACGCGGTCATCATCCAGGACTTCGGCCTCCTGGAGCTGGACTTGCCGCCCGTGCCGCTCATCGCCAGCACGCAGATGCACACCGCCGCTCCGGAGCGCGTGCGGTTCCTGCGGGATGTCGGTTTCCAGCGCGCGATCCTGGCGCGCGAGCTGTCGCTCGAAGAGATCCGGAAGGTCGCCGCGGAGGCGCCGGGCATCGAGCTGGAAGCCTTCGTGCATGGCGCGCTCTGCGTCTCTTACAGCGGCCGCTGCTACCTGAGCTACGCCTTGGGCGGCCGCAGCGCCAACCGCGGCGAATGCGCCCAGCCCTGCCGCAAGCCGTACCGGGTGACGGACGGCACAGGCCTGATCATCGCGGAGAACTGCCACGCCTTGTGCCTGAAGGACCTCAACCTTTCGAGCCAGCTCGAAGCGCTCATCGCGGCGGGCGTCACATCGTTCAAGATCGAGGGGCGCCTCAAGGACGCGGCCTACGTGAAGAACACGGTCCTCTGGTACCGCCGCGCGCTCGATTCGGCCCTGGCCAAGTCCGGCGGGAGGAAAGCCTCTTCCGGCACGGTGAGCGCCGATTTCGCGCCGGACTTGGCCAAGACCTTCAACCGGGGCTATACCACGTATTTCCTCAAGGGGCGCGACCCGGCGCTGCATGACCATGCCGCACCCAAGTTCACGGGCGCGGCGGTGGGGGTGGTGCGCTCGGTGCGCGGCAACCGCATCGACCTGGAGGCTCCGGCCGCCCTGCACCCGGGCGACGGGCTGGCGTATTTCGACGAGAAGGGCTGCCTGTGCGGCACGCCGGTGAACAAGGTGGAGGGGGGGGGGATCTGGGTGGAGTACGCGCGGGGCCTGGTCCGCGGCACGCGGCTGTTCCGCAACCACGACCGGCTGTGGCTTCGGGCTCTGGAGAGCGCGCGCATCGAGAGGCGCATCGGCGTGGCGCTGGAGCTCAAGGAGACCAAGGCCGGGCTGGAGCTGCTCTTGCGGGATGAGGACGGCGTGGAGGCTCGCGCCGAGGCCGTCTGCGAGAAGGCCAAGCCGAAGGACGGCGGTCAGGCCTTGGAGACGATGCGGCGTCAGTTGGCGAAGCTGGGGGGGACCGGGCTGGCGGCGGGCCGCGTCGCGGTCCCGGAGCGCCCGATGTTCGTGCCGGTCTCGGTCTTGAACGAGCTGCGGCGGCAGGCCGCGACGGCTTTGATCGAGGCCCGTCTGAAGAGCCATCCGCGGGACCTGCGCCGGCCGGCCCAGGCCGACGCCGTCTATCCGGAGAGCGAGCTGGGGTTCGAGGCCAATGTCATGAACCGGCTGGCGGAGAAGTTCCTGCGGGCGCACGGAGTGAGATCCGTCCCGCGCGCTTTGGAGGCGGGCCGGGTGCCCAAGGGGACTCGCCTCATGACCTGCCGGTACTGCCTGCGCCGTGCCCTGAAGTCATGCGGAGGGGGCAAGCCGGTGGCGCCGTTGTTCTTGGCTGACGGGGACGGCGCGCGCCTGCGCCTGGAGTTCGACTGCGAAGCCTGCCGGATGGAAGTCTACGGATCGTAGCTGGGAGCTACTCCTTTACCAGCTCCAGGACCATATCGCCGTCGGCGTCCTGCACCCGTCTCTCGACTTTGAGCAGAGCCAGCGCCCGCCGCGTCGCCGCAAGGAAAACGCTGACGATCAGGGCCATGACCCCCAGCGAGAGCGCGGTCAGAAAGTAATCCCCCTTGGGAAGGTAGTTGGTGGCGATGTTGAGGCAGCCGGCGTAGAGCGCCGTCGCGGCCATCACGGAGCCCGGGACGGCGGTGATCCAGGCGGACCTCGACTTACCCAGCCGGAGCAGCATGACCGTGGCGATGATCAGAGCGCCCGAGGCCAGGAGCTGGTTGCTCATGCCGTAGAGCGGCCAGATGGTCGTGATGTCCCCGGTGTAGACCAGATAGCCCCATGCCGCGGTGAAAAGGGATCCACTCAGGACGATGCCCGGCATCCAGGCCTTCCTCCGGAACTTCGGGAAGACCCTGCCGAGGGACTCCTGCACCAGGAACCTCCCCACCCGGGTTCCCGTATCGACGGCGGTGAGGATGAACACGGCTTCGAACATGATCGCGAAGTGATACCAATACGCCATCAGCCCTTTCATGAAGGGGACCTGGGAGAATATGTGCGCCATGCCCACCGCGAGGGAAACGGCTCCGCCCGTGCGGCCTTGGAGCTGCTCGCCGACCGACTGGGCCAAAGCGGGGAGGTGGACGGGGATTATTCCCAGCTTGGCGTAAGCCGCCGGAGCCGCGTTGATGGCGAAGTAATCGGCCGGGAGCAGGACGCAGGCCGCCACCAGGGCCATGACGGCCACGAACCCCTCGACCAGCATGGCCCCGTAGCCGATGAACAGGATATCCCGCTCGTCGGCGATCATCTTCGGGGTCGTCCCGGAGCCGATGATCGCATGGAACCCCGACAGGGCGCCGCAGGCGATGGTGATCATGACGAAGGGATAGACGCGGCCCGGGATGATCGGCCCGCCGCCGTGGATGAAGGGGGTCAGGGCCGGCATCTGGAAATCCGGCCGGACGATGAAGATGCCGCCGACAAGCATCACGACGGTCCCGATCTTCAGGTAGGTGGAAAGGTAATCTCGGGGGCAGAGCAGGACCCAGACCGGCAGCGAGGCGGCGATGAACCCATAGACCGGGATGATGATCGCCAGTTGGCTGCGCGAGAACGTGAAGCAGGGCGCCCAGAACGGGCTGGCCGCCACATGAGGCCCGGCCCAGATCACCACGGCCAGGAGCGCCACGCCCATCAGGCTCGCCCCGGCCACGTCCCCCGGACGGAACCTGTGCAGCCAGAGGCCCATGAGCAGGGCGATCGGCATGGTTGCGAAGACGGTGAAGGTCCCCCAGGGGCTGGCGGCCATGGCGTTGACGACCGCCAGCGAGAGCCCGGCGAGGGTCAAGATGAGGATGGAAAGGACCGCCAAAGATGCGGCCAGCCCCGCGGTCTTGCCGATCTCGCTCTCGGCGATCCTGGAGATGCTCTGCCCCTTGTGCCTTACGGAAGCGAAAAGCACGACCATGTCGTGGACGCCTCCCGCCAGCACCGTGCCGATGATGATCCACAGCGCCCCGGGCAGGTAGCCGAACTGCGCGGCCAGGACCGGTCCCAACAGCGGCCCGGCCGCGGCGATGGCCGCGAAGTGGTGCCCGAAGAGGACGTACCGGTTGGTCTTGACATAGTCGTGGCCGTCCGCCAGGGCGACCGCAGGCGTGGCCCGCCGGGACTGCAAGCCCAGGACCTTGTCGGCGATGTACAACCCGTAGAACCGGTAGGCGATCGCGAAGGTGCACAGGGTCACGAGGACCAATGTCAGCGCGTTCATCTCTATTGTCGTGCTGGCTACCGCTGGCAGAAGGCGGCCATGGCCCGCAGCGCCCGGTCCGCGGACCTGAACACCGGCAGGCCGTGCTTGCGCGCCTCGGCCACGTACGGCTCGTAGAGCGAGCCGCAGGCCACGCTGCAGACCACCGGCTTGCCCGAGGCCTTGGCCAGTTCCCCCAGCTTGGCCGGGAAGGATCCCGCCAGGCCTTCCTCCGGCAGGGTCTTCATGGCCGGCGTCAGGGGGATGCCGGCCGCCACCAGGCCGTCCACCTGCGGCGATTCCAATACGGCGGCCGCGATCTCGATCAGGGCGGCGTCCGTAGCCATGGGCGTGACGTCCAGGGGGTTGCGTACGTCCACGATGGAGTCGAGCTTGTGCTTCCGGAGTATCTCGGCCAGCCTTCTGCCCAGGGGACCGTCCGTGGCCGCGGCGCTCACCGGGCCCTGAGGCAGGATGCTGTCGGCCGTGCCCGCGGTCTCGAAGCCCGCGTTGCTCAGGACGAAAAGCCGTCCCTGGCCCGCGGGGCGGCCGTGGCAGAAGCATGACATCTGCACCAGCTCCTCGAAATGGTCGAAGTTCTCCGCGAACAGGGCGCCCGCGGCGTTGAGCACGGAGCGGGCCACCACGAAATCTCCGGCGATGGAGGCCGTATGCCCCATCACCGCCTTGGTCCCGGTCGGAGTGCGGCCGGCTTTGTAAACGATGACGGTCTTGCCCGTGGCCCGGGCCCGGGCCACGCTGTGCGTGAGCTTGAGGCCGTCCTCCTCCTTCAAGCCCTCCAGATACACCAGGATCACCTTGACCGTCTCGTCCTCCACCAGCTGTTCCACGTAGTCGCAGACGGTGACGTCCATCTGGTTGCCCACGGTCACGCAGTAGGCGGGCTTGAGCCACTCCATCTTGCTCACCACGGAGATGACGAAGGCTCCGCTCTGGCTGACGAAGGCGGTGCGCGCGTGGGCGGGGTTCTCCTCCGCGCCGAGGACGAGCTTCTTCTTGGGGATGAAGAAGGTGTTGACCTTGGCCGGCACGGAGACGATGCCCAGGGAGTTTCCGCCCGAGACCGCGAAATCCGGGTTCTTCCTGCGGCCCTCGGCGATCACGTCCAGGACCTCGTTGTGCACCCCTTCGCTGCCGGATTTCTCGCCCATGCCTCCGGAGATGAGGGCGACTCCGCGGACCTTCCCGGACTCGGCCGAGTCGCGCAGCAGGGCCGGGACCTCGGGCGAGGGCACGGCCACCACGAACATGTCCACCGGCTCCGGGAAGTCGGCGGGGCTCTTGAAGCACTTGGCGCCGTCGATCTCCCCCGCGTAGTCCTTGAGCACGAACAGGCGCTTCTTGTCGAATCCGGCCTCGATCACGTTGCCCAGGATGATGCGGCCCATGTTCATCTTCTTCTCGCTGACTCCGGCCACGGCCACGGTGGCGGGCTTGAGCAAAGACCAGACGGCCCTGGCCGAGGGGAAGACCCGCGTCCCGGACTGGGCCTTGCGGAAGCGCAGCACGCCGTCCAGGGCCACGATACGCTCGTCGGATACGGCCAGGGGGTTGACCTCGACTTCCTCGATGGCCCAGGCGCAGCCGCAGCCGTCCGAGAAATGAGCGAGAAGCCTTTGAAAGCCGTCGAGCCAGCGCAGCATGGCCGCGTCCTCGGCCAGGCGCTGGCCGCCGCGCACGTTGCCGGAGACGTAGCGCCAGATCCAAGCCCGGTCGAGGAAGCGCTGCCAGCCGCCGCCGTCAGAGACGAGCTTGACCGCGGCGATGGCCGGAGAGAAGCCGGGCTTGAGGGCCGAGGTGAGACCCTCGGCGTCGGTGCCGCCGATGCCCAAGGTCATGATGGGCCCGAAGGCTTTGTCGGCCCGAGCCCCGAGCATGAGCTCCTGGCCCAATGAGAAGACCGCGTGGGGCACGAACTCGGTGACCAGGATCCCGTCGGCGTCCTTGAACTTGGACTTCATCTCCGAGAGCCGGGCCGCGGCGTCGGCCTTGGCGCAGACCTTGACCCCGCCGGCTTCGGTCTTGTGCAGGGTCTTGTGCGAGGAGACCTTGAGCACGACTTTCTCTCCCGGGAGCGTCGCGAGCAGGGTCTTGAGTCCGGCCTCAGGCAGCGGGATGCGCGAGAGCGCGACCAAGTCGCGCTTCGGGGTGTCCAGGCCCAGCCGGTCGAGGACGTCGTAGACTTCGATCTCGGAAAGGGCCCAGCGGCCCTCTTGCGCTGCGTGTGAGAGCAGGGACTCTATCTCGTTCATGGGAGCATCATCCTAGGAAATTATTCCCCATGAAGGCTACTTGGGGCCGGACTCGACGATGCGATGGGTCTTGACAAGGCAATGATAAGGGGTTAACTTATTAGCGATACCACATTGTCAATACGATAGGGAATCTGGACCGTCCATCGCTCTGCCCAAGGAGGTCGTTCCTGCGACTTGGTGGCAGCCATGAAACATTGCCCGGTCTGCAACACGATGTTGCCTGACACCAGCGACCAGTGCAACTTCTGCTGGGAGAAGCTGGATGCGGAGTGCTATGGCCAGCCGATAGAGCAGAAACCCGTCCGCATACCGTACAAGCTGATCCTGATCTTCCTCATGGCCGCCGCCGCCGGCGCCTATTGGTGGAAGATCCACGAGATGTCGCCCGAGGCTGTGCAGGAGAGCAGCGTCCACATCCAAGTCAAGGACGTGCAAAGCACGGTGCCCTGACCGGGGGCTGCTACTTGCCGGTCTTTCGGCACCACTCCAGCACCGCCTGGAGTTGGGCCGGACCGTCCAAGCCGGCTTCTTCGAGCACCTTTTCCCAGTTGCCGCTGCCCAGGAACCGGTCCTTGCGGAACGGGTGCCGGGAGCGGCGCAGGCCGTCCTGCGTATGGATCCACCGCGCCATGGTGGGCCAGGTGTAGTCCGTGATGGCCATGGCCTGCCGGGCCAGCCGCTCCGGGTAGATGGCCTGTTGCTCCTGCGCCGGCAACAGGTCGAAGAGTTCTCCGCTGGAGACGTAGAAGATGTTGACCGGGACTCCCTGCTTATCGAGCTCGGGCAGCACCTGCCGCGAGAAAAGCAGCGCCACCGCGCAGCCCTGCAGGACCACGGTCGCGTCGGTCTTGTCGCTGCGGCGCCAGGCGTAGAGCCCTTTGGTCGCGGCGTGCGGGGGCGGAAGCTTCAGGGCCGCGCGGTCGGGTATGGCCTCCGCTGGCCGGGTCACGAAGGGCGCGATGATCGCTGGTCTGGTCTTAAGGGCGGCGACCAGCAAGGGCCAGACCTCCTGCGGCTCCCAGGGGATCAAGGTGATGAGCGCGCCCTTCGGGAAGTTCCCGGCCAGGAGCTGGAGGGGCTGGGGGTCCGCGTGGGTGGGACCGTCCTCGCCGGTCATCGGGCCGGCATGGGCGTTGACCATGATCCAGGGCCGGAAAGGCTCGCCCGTGGCATCGCGCCGGGCCTGCTGGCCGATCGCGTGCAGGCGCGCCGGGATGTGCTCCAGGGCCGCGATGAAGGCGGAGTAGGAGCTGGTCACGCCGATGTGGGCGCCGAAGCTGGAGACCCCGGCCATGACCCCGCCCATGGCGTCCTCGCAGATGCCGCCGACCGGGACCAGCCTGGAGGCGGGGTTGGTCTTGGCGTTGTAGAAGCCCTTGGGGAAGCTCCCGCCCACCGCGGAGATGCTGGTGGACTCCAAGAGGTCCGCGGCGCAGGCCAGGAAAGACCCGTGGGTGAGGGTGTTGAGATGACCCAGGGAATCGCCCAGGGCCGCGCGCAGGGTCATGGCCCGGCCCGGAACGATGCCGAGCTCCGCGGGAGCGCGCTCGGCCGACACCGCGTCCGTGTAGATGAGGCCGGCCGTGGGCCCGTCCGGCCTGGGGGCGCGGGCCTTGGCCTGCAGGCGCGCGGCCGCGGCCGCGATCTTCTCCGCGGCCCGGGCCGGGATGTCCCGGCGCTGCTCCAGGGCCTGGCGCAGGCGCAACAGGGTGTCGAAGTAGGTCTGTTCCATCCGCTCGGGAGTCTTTTCGCCCTCGAAGCGGGGGAACTCGACCTTGAATCTCTTCTCGAAGGGAGCCACGGCCTGGTGGTAGCCTTCGGAGCAGAAAGGATGCCCGGCTCCGTGTGAGGCGCTGCCTTCGATGCCGTAGCGCCAGCCCTTGGTGGTCCGGTAGACGATGGCCGTGGGCTGGCCGTTGGCCAGGCTTGCGGCCAGCTTCTGAGCGGAGAGCACGCGCCGGAAATCCGACCCGTCTCCCGCGTCGATGACGTTCCAGTCGTGCAAGGCCAGCAACTCCATGGGGTCCCACTGGACGTAGTCGCCGGGGCATTTGTCCGCGGCGCAGACCGCGTTGGAGTCGATGGAGGCCTGGTTCCAGTCCACATGCAGGCGCAGGTTCTCCAGTCCGACGGTGCCGGCCATGCCCAGGGCTTCATGCACCCGGCCCGGGGTCATGCCGCCCTCGCCTTCAAGCAGATGGATGCGGGGAGCCTCGGGGCCGTAGGCGTCGAGCGCGGCCAGGGCCAGTCCCACGCCTGCGGTCACGCCCACGCCGCTGGCGCCGGTCGCCAAGGGCACGAAGGGCACGGCCGGGGTGGGATGGCCGTCCAGGGGCTTGGCGCGATGCCGCTTGAAGAGGGGCGTGCTCTGGGTCGGGTTGCGGCGGAATCCCAGCAGGTCCTCCAGGCGCAGCTGCCGGGCCACCGGCGCCAGCTGCGCGGGGTCGCCGATGCGCACCAGCTCGTTGCGCAGGGAGTACATGGCGTAGAGCCCCAGCGCCTTGTGTCCGGCCGCGTAGCAGAGCAGGTCCGCATCCATCCGGTCCGGGTGCGGGAAATCATAGTCCAGGCCTTCAAAGAGCAGGCTCGATACGATGCGCCCCGACGAGATGCTGCCGCCCGGATGCCCGGAGGTCGGCACGAAATTGAACAGGATGGCGCACAAGGTCCGGTAGCAGAGGTCCACATCTTCGAAGAAGGCCTTGTCGGCGACCGGCT